>CAYTJS010000016.1:4961-23979 GCA_964438115.1 uncultured Iamiaceae bacterium | reverse complement strand
CTGCGCAGCGCTTCGGCAACGCCGAGGCGATGTTGCGGGCCTGGCAGCGGGTCTTCGAGGGCCTCGACACCCTCGCCGGTCGCAGCGTCAGTGACACCGGCGACGACGACCAGGCCGAGGAGCCGACGCGCCCCCTACCCGAAGCCCTTGCGCTGGGCGACCCCATCTCGTCGGTGGGAGCGTCACCGAAGGTGGCTTCCGCCCTCGATCGCCTGGGCGTGGCCACCGTCCAGCAACTCGCCGATCTCGCCCCCTCCGAGGTAACCCGCGCCCGGCGCATCAGCCCCCGAGTGCGACGCCGCATCGTCGAGCTCCGGGCCGCTGTCATCCACCGCTTCGCCGATGAGCTGGCCGCCGCCCGAGTCGCAACCGTGCCCGCCGAGACCGATACCGGCGAGTCCTCGGCCGTCGGCCCGGGTGAACCGCCGCCTCGCCTGGACCTGGATGCACTCGTGCCGCTGTTGGTGCCTCCTGCGCCCACCCGTGGGGCCAAGGGCGCAACGGAGGCGGGAGTGCGGATGATCCTGGGCCTCATCCCCGTCCCCGGCGCTGGAACCGCCGATTGGGCCGCCCAGACCGCCATCGCCGACGCCCTCGGGGTCACCCGCGGCCGAGTTGGACAGATCGGCCCGGCGGCCCGCGCCGGCTGGGCGGACCTGGCTGCGCTGGGCTCGGTGCGTGACGAGATCGTCGAGGCGATCGCCGCCGCCGGCGGCGTGATGGCCGTACGTGAGATCGAGGCCCTGGTGGCGGACCGGCGTGGGTCGGGCCTACCTCCCGATACCGCCGCCCAAGCCGCCCGGGCTGTCGTTCGCGCCGCCGTGGAGGCTGAAGAGCACGGTGACGAGTCGCGTCTGGTCGTGCGCCGTCGCGGCGACCGGGTGATCGTGGCCGCCAACCGCGCCCCCGACGAGATCGGATCCGATGCCGTCGAGGCGCCGATGGCCGGGGCTCTCACCGCGTATGCCGCCGCACTCGGTGACCGAGCCGACGCTCTCGTGGGTGACACCGCCGAGGTGGTCGCCCAGGACCGTGCCCTCGCCCAGCTCCGCGCCGTCGCCGCCCCGACAGGCGTCGCGCTCACCGACGGTCGCTTGTTGCGATTGGCCGCGGCCTGCTCGCAGCGGACCGGCAGCAGCGCCGCCCTCGAGCTGTACCCCCACGACCTCGAACCGGTCCGGGCGCTGCGCCTGGCCCGCCCGAGCCTGGCTTCTGCCGATGCGCTCACCGTCGACGAGGTCCACGCCCGGGTGCGGGCCCGCTTCCCCGATGTCGATCTGCCTGACCGCCCCCAACTCGACCAGGACCTCCTCGATGCCGGCGTCGCCGTCGCCTGGCACGACGGCACCGAGACCTTTGTCCGCACCGACACCGTGGTCGGCAACCTGACCTCGATGACCTCGGTGGTGTCCCGCCAACCCACCCGAGCCACCCCGGCCCGCACCACGCCGCCGCCGGGCCACACCGACCCGGAGGCCGAAGAGGCGGCCGACGTGGAGGGCCGTCTGCTGCGCTCCCTCGAGCACGGAGGGTTCCTCGCCCTCAGGGTCCCCACCGCCCAAGGGCCGGCCGCTCGCCGTGAGCTGGCCCGCTTCACCGGCGCCCCTCACCATGTGGTGAGCGTCGACCTCGAGCGCTGGTTCCTCGACGAGCTGCGCGCCGCCGCCGACGCCAAACGGGTGGCCTGGCCGAAGGTGATCGAGGCCGACCTCGCGGCCGAGGCCAGCGACGACCACACCTACCTGCGCATCCTCACCCATCTCGCCGCCCAGCAACTCGAACCGAAGGTGGCCGCCGCCGGCGAGCGGGTGCTCGCCTGGAACCCTGGGGTGCTCGCCGCCTACGGCGAGCTCGGCCTGGTCGACCGGCTTCGCGAGCGAGCCGGCCGAGCCGGTGACGGCCTACGCACCCTCTGGCTCGTCGTGCACGGCTCGGCCGCCGATCCGAAACCCACCATCGACGGCGAACCGGTCCCCGTGTTGGGCCCGTCGGAATGGGTCGACCTCACCACCTCCTGGTTGGCCAACCGCCACGGGCGTCACCTGCCCACGGGCACCGACTCAGGAGGCCCCCTCCGATGATTGATGCCGCTGCGCTCCTCGCTGACCTTCAGGAGGAGCTAGAGAAGCTCGTTGCCGACCTCACGGGCCAGGTGGGCGACCATCCCGAGGTGCGTGCCCGTTTGGAGGGCGAGTGGCGCCATGCCTTCGATGCCCACCGCACCGGGCGAACCTTCGAGGACTGGCTGGAGGACCGCCTCACCCAGGTGGCGGTGGCATGGCTCCTGGCCTGCGTGTTCGTCCGCTTCAGCGAGGACAACGGCCTCATCGACGACGCCCTCCTTGGCGGCCCTGGTGTTCGTGACGGGGAGGCCCGTGATGCCGAGCGGCGCTTCTTCGTCGACAACCCCCACCTCAGTCACCGCGAATACCTCCAGCACGTGTTCCGCGAAGCCGCCCACCTACGGGGCCTTGAGGGGATCCTCGGTGAGGACGAGAGCCCGCTGTGGCTGGTCGACCCGCCCGCCGATGCCGCCACCCGGCTTCTCAAGCTGTTCCGGGAGGTGGACGAGACCGGCGACCTGGTGCGCGACTTCACCGACCCCGGTCTGTCCACCCGATTCCTGGGTGACCTGTACCAGGATCTCTCCCAGCACGCCCAGAAGACCTACGCCCTGCTGCAGACCCCCGAGTTCGTAGAGGAGTTCATCCTCGACCGGACCCTCACCCCGGCCATCGCGACCTTCGGGCTCGCCCGCACCACCGTGATCGACCCCACTTGTGGGTCCGGCCACTTCCTGCTCGGCGCCTTCCACCGCCTGTTCGAGGCGTGGCGCGCCACCGAGCCGGGGATCAGCGAGCGCGAGCACGCCCAACGGGCCCTGGCGGCGGTGACCGGCGT
The DNA here is from genome assembly GCA_964438115.1 of uncultured Iamiaceae bacterium. GTDB lineage: Bacteria > Actinomycetota > Acidimicrobiia > Acidimicrobiales > DATDAH01 > DATDAH01. The sequence goes on along the minus strand of CAYTJS010000016.1, from coordinate 21,078 downwards.
CGACCTCAACCCCTTCGCCGCTGCCATCGCCCGTTTCCGCCTGCTCGTCGCGGCGGTGAAGGCCAGCCACATCGAACGGCTGGCGGACGCCCCGGACTTCACGATCGACGTGGCGGTGGGCGACTCGCTGCTGTGGGGCGCCCGCCCCGGCCAGCTGTCGGGTATGGAAGCGGCGGCCACGGCTGCCGACCGCCAGTTCCTCTACGCCACCGAACACGCCGACGCCCTACGCCGCATCTTCGACCGCAAGTACACCGCCGTGGTGGGCAACCCGCCCTACATCATCGCCCGGGACAAGGCCCTCAACCAGCAGTACCGGGAGCGCTATTGCTCGTGTCACCGACAGTACTCGTTGGGGGTTCCATTCACCGAAAAGTTCTTCGACCTTGCCGTCCCACCCGACAATATTGGCCAGCCTGCCGGTTTCGTCGGAATGATCACCACCAACTCGTTCATGAAGCGCGAATTCGGCAAGAAGCTCATCGAGGACTTCATCCCCACCTGGGACCTCACCCATGTCGTGGATACGTCGGGGGCCTATATCCCTGGGCACGGGACCCCGACGGTGATCCTGTTCGGTCGCCACCAGCGACCGGTGTTGGACACGGTGCGGACGGTGATGGGCATCCGCGGGGAACCGTCGACCCCGACGGATCCGGCGAGAGGAATGGTGTGGTCTGCGATCGTGGCCCAGGTCGACGAGCCAGGCTCCGAGAGCGAGTTCGTAAGCGTATCGGATACCGCTCGTAGTCGGTTCGCCCATCACCCGTGGAGCATCGGGGGCGGCGGTGCAGCGGAGCTTCGAGAGAAGCTTGAGGCGGGCAGCATCAACCGACTGGAAGACATGATCGATGATGTCGGATTCGGTGTTGTTACCCGAGAGGACGAGGTGTTTCGAGTCGGTGCCGGTGTCTGCCGTCGAGCGGGAATTACGGCGGCGAGAACTCGTCCTTTAGTTGCAGGTGAGGAGATCCGTGACTGGACGATCAGTGATCCCGTAGTGGCGATCTGGCCATACGACTCTGAGTCGCTCGATCCTGCAGGCGATTCGGCTGTGCTGAAGTTCGAGTGGCCGTGGCGTACACAGCTAGCGGATCGTGTCGCCTATGGAAAGACGCAGCTTGCCCGTGGTCTCGAATGGTTCGAGTACTCGATGTACTTCAGAGAACGGTTCAAGACTCCAATGTCAATTGCCTTTGCATCCGTGGCTACGCACAATCACTTTGTCCTCGATCGAGGCGGCAACCTATTCAAGGACACTGCTCCCATAATCAAGGTACCTGTAGCGAACTCAGTTGAGCTCCTAATGGGCCTTCTTGGGATACTGAACTCATCGGCGGCCTGCTTCTGGATTCAGCAGGTCTGCCACAACAAGGGTTCATCGGTGGACTCTGCAGGCGCCAGACAGACAACCGTTGCGTGGGACAACTACTTCGCCCACGACGGCGTCAAGCTCCGTTCGCTGCCCTTGCCGCCGCATCGGCTGCCCTCGGGCCTGGCAAGTAAACTCGACGCCCTCTCCGGTCTCAAGGCCAACGCGCAGCCGTGGGCGGTGGCGGCGGCGGGGGTGCCGACACGGGCAGACCTAGACGCCGCTCGGGTGGAGGCGACGGACCTATTCGCTGAGATGGTGGCCTTGCAGGAGGAACTGGACTGGGAGTGCCTGCACCTCTACGGGCTGACCGACGAGCCTTTGACCGCCCCGGAAGGGTTCGAGGCGCCGGGGTTGCGGCTGGGAGAGCGGGCGTTCGAGATCGTGCTGGCTCGGAAGGTGGCGGCGGGGGAGGTGGAGACAGCGTGGTTCACCCGGCACCGGTCGACGCCGATCACCGAGATCCCCACGCACTGGCCGGACTGGTACCAGCAGCTCGTGCAGCGACGCATCGACCTGATCACCGCTGACCGCGACGTGGCACTGGTGGAGCGCCCCGAGCACAAACGTCGGTGGGCGCGGGAGCCGTGGGAGAAGCTCGAGGAGCACGCCCTGCGCGAGTGGCTGACGGACCGGCTCGAGGACCGCCGCCTCTGGTTCGACGGGACCGGGGACCAGGAACGGGCGGTGTGCCGCTCCGCCGCCCAACTGGCCGACAAGATGACCGCCCTCGACTCCGACTTCCTGGCGGTGGCCCGACTGTGGAAGGGCGTCATCGAAGTCGACCCGGCTGGGATCGTCGCCGAGCTCGTCGCTGACGAGCACGTTCCCGCCCAGGCGGCGGCGCGCTACAAGGGCAAGGGGTTCGACAAGCGCCGCCAGTGGGAGCGCACCTGGGACCTCCAGCGGATGGAGGACCGGGGTGAGCCGTTGCCCGACGGGCTCGATCGCATCCCGGTCCCCCCGAGGTACGCCCAGGCCGATTTCGCCAAGGCCAGCTACTGGCGTCAGCGGGGCAAGCTCGACGTGCCCAAGGAGCGGTTCACCTCCCTCTGGGGTGCCGAGCGCGACGCCGACCCCACCGTGGTCCTGGCCTGGGCCGGCTTCGACCACGCCGAGCTGGCCCAAGCGGTGGGGAGCCTGCTGGTCGACCGTCAACAGAGCGACGGCTGGGACACGGACCGGGCGTGGCCGCTGGTGGTCGCCCTGGCCGAGCTGTTGCCCTGGCTCGACCAGTGGCACGACGAGGTCGACCCCCGATGGGGGCAGAGCCCCGCCCAGCTCTACCGCGCCGTCGCCGAACAACAGGCCCTCGCGGGCAGCCGCACCCTCGCCGACGCCGCCGAGTGGCGACCACCCGCCCCGACCCGTGGACGCAAGAAGAAGGATCCGGCATGAGCACCTCGCCCCGCCTGCTGCGTGAGCTGATCGAGATCCCCGAGGCGGTCAGCAAGAGCGACCTCGTCTACCAACTCGAGGACGCCACCGCCGACGCCGACAAGACCGTCCGCGACTACGTCGTCACCGAGCAGCTGCGCAAGGCGTTCCTCGAAGCGGTCAAGCTGCTGCGGGCGGCGATCACCGAGGGGTCATCCAAGGCCACCTACCTGCACGGAAGCTTCGGGTCGGGCAAGTCCAACTTCATGGGCGTCCTCCAGCTGCTGCTCGATGACCACCCGGCAGCGCGCGCCGTGCCCGAACTGGCCGACGTCGTTGACAAGCTCGACGACTGGAAGGGTGACCGCAAGTTCCTCACCGTCCCGTTCCACCTGATCGGCGAGAACGACCTGGAATCCGCCGTGTTCGGCCAGTACGTCCGCTACCTGGAACGGACCCACCCCGACGCGCCACCGCCGGCGGTGTTCGCCGACGAGCCCATCCTGGCCAATGCCGACACCCTGCGGGCCGAAGTGGGCGACGACGCGTTCTTCGCCCGACTCTCCGAAGGCGCCTCCGGAGCCGACGGCGGGTGGGGCGACCTGGCTGCGGGCTGGGATGCCCGCTCCTATGACGCCGCCCGAACCGCCCCCCACGGCAGCCCCGACCGCATCCGGTTGGTCCAGGCGGTGCTCACCACCTGGCTGCCCAGCTTCGCGGAGGCCGCCCACGCCAACCGGGGCGGGTACGTCAGCTTCGAGGACGGCCTGTCCGCCATCAGCCTTCACGCCAAGAGCCTCGGCTACAGCGGTGTGATCCTCTTCCTCGACGAGCTGATCTTGTGGTTCCTCTCCCGTCTCGCCGACACCAGCTGGGTCAGCAAGGAGGCGTCCAAGCTCTCCGAGCTGGTCGAAGCGGCCACCGCCAGCCGGCCGGTGCCCATCGTGTCGTTCATCGCCCGCCAGCGCGACCTGCGCGAACTGGTGGGCGACAGCGTCCCCGGCGCCGAGAAGCTCAGCTTCGCCGACCAGCTCGACTACCAGGCCGGACGGTTCGACACCATCACCCTCGACGACTCCAACCTGCCCGAAGTGGCCCACCGGCGACTGCTCACCCCGGTCGACGACAACGCCGCGGCCGAGCTGTCCGCCGCGTTCTCGTCCTTGTCGCTGTCACGACAGGTCCACGACACGCTGCTGGCCGACCGGGGCGACGACGCCCAGTTCGCGCTCACCTATCCCTTCTCCCCGGCGTTCATGACCGTGCTGGTCGACGTGGCCGGCGCCCTGCAACGCACCCGCACGGGGCTGCGGGTGCTGCTCGACCTGCTGGTGACCCGCCGAGACGAGCTCACCGTCGGCGACCTCGTCCCCGTCGGCGACCTCTACGACGTAATCGACGCCGCCGACGACCCCCTCTCGGACGCCATGCGCGCTGCCTTCGACCAGGCCCGCCGCATCTACCGGGAGCGCCTGCGGCCGGCGCTGCTGGCTGAGCTCGGCCTCGGCCCCCACGACCCCGCCACGCCGGCGTTCGTCGCTGACGACCGTCTCGTCAAGACGCTGCTGCTCGCGGCGCTCGTGCCCCAGTCGGTGCCCTTCCGAGACCTCACCGTGGAGCGCCTCGTCGCCCTCAACCACGGCACCATCGTCTCGCCCATCCCGGGCCAGGAGACCAGCATCGCCACCAACAAGCTCCGCCGCCTGCAGACCCAGGCCGGCGAGCTGCGGCTGAGCAACGACCCCAACAACCCCACGGTGTCGATCGAGCTCTCCGATGTCGACACCGAGGCCATCTTGGCCACCGCCGACAGCGTCGACACCCCCGCCAGCCGCCGCACCCTCGTGCGCGAGGTCGTGATGGAGGCGCTCGCCCTGCCGCCCGGGCAGCTCAAGAGCGACTACTCGCTGGTGTGGAAGGGCCTGCGCCGCAACGTTGAGGTGCTCTTCGGCAACCTCCGCGACGCCGACGACCTGCCCGACTCGGTGTTCGCCAACGACGGGCCTGGCTGGCGGCTGATCATCGACTTCCCCTTCGATGACCCTGGCCGTTCCCTCAACGAGGATCTCGCCCGGCTCGAGGAGTTCCGCCGGAGCAGCAACTCATGGTCCACGCTGGCCTGGCTGCCGGGCTTCTTCACCGCACCCACCCTCGACGTGCTCGGCCGCCTGGTGCGCCTCAACCACATCCTCGCCAACGACCAGCGCTTCGCCGAAGCCACGGCCTCGCTCAGCCCGCTGACCCGCCAGTCGGCCAAGCCGCTCCTCGACGCCATGCGCACGGCCGCCCGCAACCAGCTCGACGCCGCCCTGCTGGCCGCCTACGGCGTGGTCACCGCCAACGACAAGGTCATCGACCCCGGTCACCCACTCAACGACCACTTCCCCAGCCTCAAGGCTGGGCTCACCATCGCCCCGCCCACCAAGGCCAGCCTCCGCGACGCCCTCGACCAGGTCCTCGACCAGGCCCTGCGCCACACCTACCCCGCCGCGCCCGACCTGGGCGACAGCGAAGTGCGCCCCCCCGAGGTGCGCAAGGTGGCCGACCTCTGCGCCACCGCCGTGGTCGAGACCGACGGTCGGCTCATGGTCGCCGACCACGGCGACCGACGCCTCCTGCGCCGCATCGCCAATCCGCTCGAGCTCGGTGTGCAGAGCGAACAAGCCTTCAAGGTCGCCGCCTCCGCCGACCGCTGGGACAACGCCTTCACCAAGGCCATCAGCCAAGCCCGCCACAACGGCGCCACCACCATCCCGGTCGGGCTGCTGCGCGACGCCATCAACCAACCCCACCCGATGGGGCTCACCCGCCAGCTCGAGAACCTCATCATCATCACCTGGGCGCGGGCCACGAGCCACCGGTTCCAGCTCCACGGCGGCCCCGCCGCCGACGACGTCGATCGCCTCGACGACACCTGGGAGGTGATCGAACAGCCCCTCCCAAACGACAGCGATTGGGCCACCGCACATGACCGTCTCACCACCCTGTTCGGGATCACCCTGCCCAGCAGGCACGTGTCGGGCTTCGCCGTCGAACGCGCCGGCCACGAGCTGAACCGCACCGTCGACCAGCACCACCCCGACACGGCCGCGCTGGTCACCCAACTCGAACGCTGGGGCGGCCGCCTCGAGATCCCCGACGACGACTTCACCCGACTGGCCACCGCCCGCGCCGCCCAGTCGCTGTTCACCGCCTTCGCCGCCGCCACCGACGACCTCGGACGCGTCCAAGCCCTCGCCGACGACCCGATGCCCACGGCGCCGCTCACCCTGTCCAAGTCGATCAGCTCCGCCCGGGCCATCGCCGACGAGCTCGCCGCCGCCCAACTCGACATCATCAGCGCCGCCCTCGCCCGCCCCGAGCCCACCGCCTCCGGCCTGCGTGCCGCACTGACCGCCGCGCTGGCCGCCGACGAGTTCGTCACCCCCCTGGTCCCCGTGCTGCACGACGTGCAGCAGAAGGCGATCGGCCTCCTCGCCGCCACGGCACCCCGCCCCCCCGAAGTCCCCGGCTCCAACGCCCCGCAACCGCCCGACGCGGGAGGCGACGGGGGTGGCACGTCGACAGGCATGGCGGTCGCCGGGCACTGGAGCGGCCCGCCTGCCGATGCCCGAGGCAAGCTCGACGAGCTCGAAGCACAGGCCAGCGCCGGCGAGCTGGATCCCACCTCGCTGTCGGTCACCATCACCTGGCAGCCCTCGGCGACCGGCGAGCCGGCCGAACAGCCGGACCCCAGCAACGACGGATGAAGCTACGACGCGCCACGCCTGAGCTGGTCAGCCAGCGGGTCCACAAGGTCCTTCAAGGCCGCAACGGAGGCGCCCCGGTGGTGGCCGTACGGGCCGAGCCCACCTGGGACACCGGCGCCCTCACCGTCGCCCAGCGCCGAGTGCAGGTCCAGCCCTGCCCATCACCGCTCGCCGTGCGCGAGGCCCTCGCCCGCTGGGACGACGGCGATGTCCCCGACGGGGGCGCCGGCGACGTGCTGGTGCTGCTCTGTGACCTCACCGACCGCGACCTCGGCGACGACATCCTGGCCCGTCTCTCACCACCACGAGTGCTCTCCCTCGAGCCGTGGGACGCCGCCAAGGCCCTCTTCGGGGTGCAACGTGTCGACGCCGCCTTCGGCCGCGACGACGGCTGGATCGCCTCCGCCCTCCTCGAGCACGTGCCCGAGGACCATGCCCACGACCTGGCCCTCGGCAGCACCCTCACCGTCGAAGCGGCCCTCACCGCCCTGGCCCGGGTCCTGCTCGGCGCCGACAGCATCTCGATCGACGACCTCATCGAAGCCGCCGCTCACCGGCAGCCCTTCCTGTCACTCGCCGACCTCACCGGTGACACCCGAGACGGGCTGCTCGCCCAGGTCGCCGATCGCAACGGCCCACTCGGTGCCGTCGTCGCCGCCACCCTCACGGCCGGCCACGGCGCGGATCTGCTCGCCATCGGCGTCGCTGCGCGAGCCGTCTATGGCGACGGCCGCCACGACGGCGGCGCCGCCGCCGGACGCCTCGAGGCCCGCGCCGGCGGCCGACCCATCGACCCGTCGGTCGGCGCTGCCCTCGCGCAACGCTGCGAAGAAGCGGTCGACCGCCTCCTGGCCGACGACCGGGATCGTGCCAACGACGTCATCGCCGCCGCCGCCGCCATCGCCGCCGCCATCGACGCCCCCTATCCCGAAGCCAGCCGCCTGCTGCCCTCCGGCTTCGACCGGCGCATCACCCACGCCGTCGACGCCCTTGCCTCCATCCTCGACCACATCGAGGATCCCGAGATCGCCCCGACCGCCACCGGCGACTTCGACCGACTCCGGGACGCCCTCGACCGTGCCGCCGACCACCGCGAACGGCACGGCCCCGCCGGTGCCCGCCGGCTCGCCCAACTGCAGATGGCCGCCCGCCTCACCGCCTGGCTCGCCACCCCGACGGCCGAACTGCCCACCCCGACGACCTCCGGCGCCACCGGCGTGACCGGGCCCGCGTCCTTCTCGCAGGCCGTGCTCGCCTATGCCGCCGATGGCGTCTGGGTCGACCGGGCCCGACGGCGCCTGTGGCGCGGTGACGACGACGGCGACATCGCCGCCGCCTACCGACGCATCATCGACCGTGTCGTGGCCCGCCGACGCGACCAGAACCGCCGCTTCGCCGACCTCCTGGCCGCCTGGTCGGCCACCCCGAGCACCCCCGCCACGCTGCTCGCCGACGCCGTGACCACCGTCGAGTCCGTCGCCGACACCGTTCTGGCCCGCCTCGACCTCCCGCTGCTGTTCGTGGTGCTCGACGGCTGTGCGCTGGCCTCCTTCGCCGAGCTGGCCGAGCAGTTCCGTGACCTCGGCTTCCGCGAGATCGCCCCCGCAGCCACCAGCGGCGACGGCACCCTCGCCCGCCGGCTCACCGGCATCGCCGCTCTGCCCACCGTCACCGAGGTGAGCCGAGCCAGCCTGCTCGCCGGCACCCTCGACCGGGGCAACCAGGATCACGAACGCCGAGCCTTCGCCAGGATCACCGTGTTGGCCCGTGACGGGCAGGCGCCGCAGCTGTTCCACCACCAACACCTCGCCGGCGCAGCCGGGCAATCCCTCGCCGCTGATGTCACACGCGCACTGGGCCCTGACGGCCCCGGGGTCGTCGGCGTCGTCATCAACACCATCGACGACCAGCTCAAGCGCGGCACCTTCACCGACGAGCTCCGCCTGCAGGACCTCCACGCCTTCGTCTCGCTGCTCGAGGCGGCCCGAACCTACGGCCGGGCCGTGGTGCTCAGCGCCGACCACGGCCACGTCCTGGCCCAACCCGACGACGGTGGCACCGGCGCCTTCGCCGGCGGCGGTGAGGGCGGCGAACGCTGGCGGGCCGCCGACCGTCCGCCAGCTGAGACCGAAGTGCTCCTCACCGGCCCCCGCGTCCTGCTCGGCGGCGACGCCGGCGTGCTCGCCCCGTGGGAGGACGACTACCGCTACGGCGCCAAAGCCGGCGGCTATCACGGCGGTGCCACCCCTGAAGAGGTGCTCGTCCCCGTCGCCGCCTACCTCCCCGCCGGCATGGACCTCCCGGCCGGCTGGGAGCCGGTCACCGTCGCCCCACCGCTGTGGTGGGACGTCGTCGCCAGGGAGCCCGCCACGGCGGTGTCGCGGGAGCCGGCAAAGGCAAAGACCACTCGTCGCCCGTCCAAGCAGGTCGACCAGGGTCAGACCACGATGTTCGACCTCCCCGACGACCGCGCCGCGGCACCCGCCAGCCGAGCCGCTCCCCCGGCATCGGAGCTACCGTGGGTCGCCGTCCTCCTCGAAAGCGACATCTGGGCCGCGCAACGCAAGACCGCCGGGCGGGCGCCCCTACCCGACGAGCGCGTCCGAGCCGTGCTGGTGGCCGCCAGCTTCCGAGGCGGTGTCGCCTCCTTCGCCGAGCTCTCCGTCGCCACCGGGCTGGTCGCCGCCCGGCTCAATGGGTTCCTCGCCCAACTCGCCCGGGCCCTCAACGTCGACGGCTACCCGGTCCTCGACGTCGACGTCACCGCGCAGGAGATACGCCTGTCACTGGCCACCCTCGCCCAGCAGTTCGCGGTGGACGTGGAGGGCTTGTGACGCCCGAGATCAGCCCTGCCCGCCGCCGCGACATCGTCGACGCGCTCCGCCGCGGCACGGTCCCTGCTCGCGGGCTCGACACCATGGCCGTCGGCCTCGGGCGCTTCACCGACGCCCTCGACGACGAACTGCGCACCGTCGCCGCCGGCGGCGCCGTGTTCAAGGCCGTGCGCGGCGAATGGGGCAGCGGCAAGACCTTCGCCGCCCGGTGGATGGCCGAACGGGCCCGCCGGGCCGGATTCGCCACCGCCGAACTGCAGATCTCGGAGACCGAGACCCCCCTGCACCACCTCCAGACCGTGTACCGGCGGGTGATCGAGCGGCTCTCGGTAGGCGACGGCGACGTCGGGGCCTTCCGGGCCGTGGTCGACGGCTGGTTCTACGTCCTCGAAGAAGACGTGCTCGCCAGCGGCGAGGTCGCCGAGTCCGACACCGCCGCTCTCGCCGCCGCCACCGACGAGCTCATGGAACAGCGCCTCGGTGACGTGGCCCGCGCCGCCCCCACCTTCGGAGCGGTCCTGCGCGCCTACCGAGCCGCGACCTTCGCCGACGACCAGGCCACCGCCCAGGGCCTGCTCGCCTGGCTCGGTGGCCAGCCCAACGTCGCCGCCTCGGTGAAGCGGGCAGCCGGCATCAAGGGCGAAATCGATCACGCCGGCGCCCTGTCGTTCCTCCAAGGACTGCTCCGCATCCTCCGTGACAGCGGCCACGCCGGCCTCTTCTTGGTCATCGACGAGGTGGAAACCCTCCAACGCGTCCGCTCCGACGCCCGCGACAAGTCCCTCAACGCGCTGCGCCAACTGCTCGACGAGATCGACGGTGGCCGCTTCCCCGGCCTCTACCTGCTCATCACCGGCACCCCCGCCTTCTTCGAAGGACCCCAGGGCGCACAGCGCCTCGCTCCCCTCGCCCAACGCCTCGCCACCGACTTCACCACCGACGCCCGCTTCGACAACCCCCGCGCCACCCAGATCCGCCTCCACGGCTTCGACCGCGACCGCCTCGTCGAGCTCGGCACCAAGGTCCGCGACATCTATGCCGCCGGCCAGGACACCTCGGCCCGCATCCACGAGCGCGTCGACGACCCCTATGTCGCCACACTCGCGGCCGCCGTCACCGGCAACCTCGGCGGCCACGTCGGCGTCGCCCCCCGCCTCTTCCTCAAGAAGCTCGTCGGCGACGTCCTCGACCGCGTCGACCAGTTCCCCGACTTCGACCCCCGCCGCGACTACCAGCTCACCGTCGGGGTCGAGGAGATGACCGATGTCGAACGCAACGCCGCCGCCGGCCTCACCGCCGACGACATCGACTTGGACCTGGACCGCTGAGCAACCGGGGTCGGGCGGCGCGGGCGTGCTACGCCTGAGGCATGGGCGCCATGCCACAGATCTACGTCGGCATCGACCTGTCCACCAGCGACGGCACGACCGGCGTCTGCCGGATCAACTGGGACGACGAGACCATGGAGCTCGACGTCGCCTCCCGCCTCCCTGTTGACCACGTTCTCGATGAGGAGTTCACCGCCGCAGGCATCGACGTCCCGTTCGGCTGGCCGGTCGACTTCGTCGCGGCGATCTGCGCATGGTCGGACAGGGCAGAACCGAGCTGGTCCCTCGATGCCCTCCTCTTCAGCGACGGCTACGAGTCGGCGGGCGAACGTCTGCGATTCCGGTCGACCGACCGATTCGTCCGCATGGCGATGAAGGAGGACGCGCCCGAGAAGCTTCGGCCGGGCTGGCCCAACGGCCTCTCCGTCACCAAGGACATGATCACCGGAACGGCGCTACACGCCATGCACCTACTGGGCAGCCGCTGGCCGGACCTGACCCTGGGCCACCCGTTCGAAACGGCCACCCACCCGGTCGTGGAGGTGTACCCCGGCATTGCGCTCCGGGGATGGGGGCTCGAGGCGCCGCCCTACAAGGACAAGGAGGGCGAGCCCGGCCGGAGGTGCATCCTCGATCAGCTGGAGGCAGTCCCGCCGCTCGATCGGCTCATCGATGACAAACGGACGAGACTCGAGGGGGACGACAACCTGCTGGATGCCTTCGTCTGCGCGCTGGTCGCCCGCTCCTGGCACCTCGGGCACACCTATCTGCCCGGCGACGAAGAGGTGGTCGAGTTGATGGTGGCCCACTGCAGACGGTGGTTCGACCAAGAGCGGTTCCTGGACGAAGTGCGTCGGGAGGGCTGGATCGCCCACCCGAACGACGGGCTCGCCGAAGCGCTCAGCTGATCGGGGCTGCCAGTGACCGACCGCAAGTAGGGTCAGGCCGACATGGGCTTCGAGCGCCTCCACCCCGGGGTGCAGCACCACATCGTCAACACCCTCGGGTGGCCATCGCTTCGGCCCCTACAGGACGAGGCGGTCGGCCCGATCCTCGACGGCGCCCACGTGCTGGCGTTGGCGCCGACCGCCGGTGGCAAGACCGAGGCGGCGCTGTTCCCCCTGCTGACCCGCATCGCTGACGAGGGCTGGCGCGGGCTCTCGGTGCTCTACGTGTGCCCGCTGCGGGCCCTGCTCAACAACCTGCACCCCCGCGTCGAGCGCTACGCCGCCTTCGTCGGCCTGCGGGCGGGCCTGTGGCACGGCGACATCGGCGGATCGGCCCGAGGACGGATCTTCGAGGACCCGCCCGAGATCCTGTTGACCACCCCCGAGTCGATCGAGGCGATCCTCATGTCGACCCGCCGGGACCACGAGCAGTTCTTCACCGGCCTGCGGGCTGTGGTCGTCGACGAGGTCCACGCCTTCGGTGGCGACGACCGTGGCTGGCACCTGCTGGCCGTGCTCGAGCGCCTGTCGGTGATCGCAGGCCGCGACCTGCAGCGGGTGGGCCTGTCGGCCACCGTCGGCGAACCCGACCGGCTGCTGGGCTGGCTGGTCGGCTCCAGCCCTGGCCCGTCGCGGGTGGTCGCCCCTGACCCGGGGGATTCGATCACACCGGAGGTAACGCTCGACCATGTCGGGTCACTGGAGAACGCCGCCACGGTGATCTCCCGGCTGCACGCCGGCGAGAAGCGCCTCGTGTTCTGCGACAGCCGTGCCCGGGCGGAGGAGCTGGCCGTTGGGCTCCGCCAGCGGGGCGTGAACACGTTCGTGTCGCACTCGTCGTTGGCGCTCGACGTTCGCCGCCAGGCCGAGGAAGCCTTCGCCGAGGCCCACGACTGCGTGATCGTGTCCACCTCCACACTCGAGCTGGGGATCGACGTGGGCGACCTCGACCGGGTCATCCAGATCGACAGCCCCACCACCGTCGCCTCGTTCCTCCAGCGGCTGGGCCGCACCGGCCGGCGCCCCGGCACGACCCGCAACATGTTGTTCCTGGCCACCAAGCCGGAGATCGAGCTCGTCCGAGCCGCTGGCCTGTTGAGCCTGTGGGGGAGCGGCTACGTGGAGCCTGTCACCGGCCCACCGATGCCGTACCACCTGCTCGCCCAGCAGGTGCTGGCACTGGTGTTGCAGGACGGTTCGATCGCCCGGTCACGGTGGACCGAGGTGGTGGGGCGCCTGTCGGTGTTTGCCGACGCCATTGCCAGCGGGATCGGCGAGCGGATCCTCGATCACCTGCTGTCGGCTGGGATGCTGTTCGACGAGGGCCAAGGGATCCTGTCGATGGGGCCCGGCGGCGAGCAGACCTACGGGCGGCGCCACTTCCTGGACCTCACGTCGGCGTTCACGTCGAACCCACTGTTCGTGATCCGCCACGGCTCGAAGGAGATCGGCTACCTCGACCCCGTCGCCCTGCTCACCCAGGACCGCGGCTTCGCCACCGTGATGCTCGCCGGCCGCACCTGGCACATCACCTCGATCGACTGGGACCGCCACTTCGCCTGGGTCGAGCCGGCGGAAGGTGACGGGAAGTCCCGCTGGCTCGGGGAAGGCCAACCGCTCTCGGCGCAGCTGTGTGACGCCATCCGCAACGTCCTCGCCGGCGAGAACCCCGCCGGCGTGACCCTCACGGCCCGGGCCCAGTCCACCTTGGAGGAGGTGCGGGAAGGCTTCCAGTGGGTGCGACCCGGCCGCACCGCGGTCCATCTCGCGGAGGCCGGGATGGCCTGGTGGACCTTCGCCGGCCTCCACGCCAATGCCGGTCTCATGGCCGGCATGGGATCACTCCTCGGCGGGAACCAGCCCGACAACCTCGCCATCAAGCTCGACCCCGACGTGGCGACCGTCGACAAGGTCCGCGAGTTTGCGGCGACGGTGGACGCCGAGCAGCTCCCCCGTTCCTGGATCGCAGAGGACCTCGCCGCCAAGCTCAAGTTCGCCGACGCGCTGCCCGAGGACGTCGCCGTCGACATCGCCGCCGCCCGCACCTCCGACCCCGCCGGCATCACCCGCGTCGAATCAGAGCCGGTCGACGCCGTCAACGAGGTGCTCTGATCCGAGGATCCGACCGGCCAGGCATCAGACCCATGTCTCGGGCCCGGCCGACTCGTCGCGACCAAGGGGGGACGATTCACCTCCCCCAGTCTCGGCGTGTGAACCAGCTCATTCTCCTCCCGCGAGACGCCGCAGACGGCTGGACTCACGGAACTCAACGACACGATCATCGATCTCGTCTTGCCGGCGGGCGCGAGCGTCTTCACGTCGCCCGGCGACACCGAGCCGAGAAGCGAGGAGCTGCAGGTGATCCTCCAACTCGTCGGGCGTGACGGCCAGCTCCCAGCGCTTGTCGTCACGCTTGCGGATCAGCTCCTCATCCAGGAGCGGCCTTGTCCAGCGATGGGTGGTGCTGCGGTTGACGTCGAGCAGCTGAGCCAGTTCGGTGGTGGTGGCCGGCCCGTGCAGGAGAAGGCAGCGGAGCACTCCAGCGGACTGCTTTCCCAGGCCGTCTGGTGCCCAGATGTCGGCGCCGAGGTCGGTGAGAGCGCGTGGTTCCGGGACGCTTTCGACGGCACTTCCGTTGCAGGATGCGTACACATGACTCACACCCCCTCTTGAGTATGTGTGCGCATCCTGCAACAGAAGCTCAGAAGGCGTATCGAGCTTCCAGGTAGACGCCGCCAGGCCACGTCCGGCGCGGACCTGCTCCAACCAGCCCCGGTCCTGGAGCCTTGTCAACGCACGTTGGACGGTGCTCTTGTCCACATCGGCTTCCACGGCGATGTCACGCACGGACATGTCCAAGGCGTCGACCGTGCCCACCGCTTCAGCCCTGTTGCACAGAGCCATCAGGACCGCTTGGTCGGAGACTCGCCGCCACGAGTGATCGGCCGCTGTTCGCCTGATGGCGGCCACCGTGTCGCGTGCCTCGCGGCGAGTGTCTTCCAGGGGATGCTCTGCCACGTACTTCTCAGCGCTGCGCCACGACAGTCGCAGGTATCGATCAGGGTCGGGCTGGTCGCGGACCTTCTGCCCGAGCTCGTTCTTGGGGTCCAGGAGCACCTTCCTGAAGTACGTGAACGGAAGTCCAGCATTGACGCTGGCCGTCGCAAACGCCTGGATGCCTTCCGACCTCGAGGGGAACTTCTGGGAGGTGTCCCCGTATCGGAGAAGCGAGAGCATCTTGTCAGACAGGTGCTGGCGCGCCCGAAGACCGGATGCGGCGTACCGTGGCTGCTGGAGGCGGCGTAGCGCCTCGTCTGGCGACGTTGGCTCCACAAGCGCGCCGGGCAGCCCGAGCCGGTGGGGGCTCAACGGCGGCCGTATCGTGCGGCGCACGTCGATGCCCGCGTTCTTGGCCCGATGACGCCACTGTTCGCGGAGCTCCGCGTCGTCGATGACGACAAGCACGTGGACGCGGTCGGGCTGCCCCGAGGCAACCACCACGGGCTCGAGCCCGGACTGCTCCATCTCACCGGCGATGTCGCAGGCAGCCTCAGCGAGATCGCGAGTGTCGGCATCCAGGGCCAGGACTTCCGGGCGGACCTCGACCGCGAACGGGACCTTCGCGGCGAGAGCGCAGCAGAGCTGCGACTTCACCTGTCGAGGTTGCGTCTCATCAAGGCTGAAGGAGTTGTTGTCAGCCCCGATCGGGACGACCAAGGGGGCGTCCTGGCCCGAAAGGGCCCTGGCGAAGGCCGCGCTGAGGTCCTCGGCCGGTGGCGCAGCATGAGCGCAGGGACTGCGGTGGGATGGCATGCGGCGGAAAATGCCGACGGCCACCTTGACGGCCAGGGGGGCGTTCGACCGGCAGATCGCCACTCGGCAGATCCCCGCCCCCTACCGCGGTATCCGCCCCGACAGCCACCGACACCTGAGAAACCCCTGGAACGACGGGGTTCTCGAGCCCTGGCGAGCCCGGCCTGCGGTCTGGCGCCACCAGAAGCGACCCGGCGCGTCGGACCGGGCAGTAGGTTGGTGAGCGCTCGGACGTGGCGCTGGGCAGTCGACGGCTCTGCATCCACCCGGCCGAAACCGTCCACGCGTCCTTCGGTTTCAACGACATGAACGCCAGCCCGCCCGCTCAGCGCCGTATCGCACCCTGGCCCCAGACGGTGCTGGCCGCGTTGGCGCCCGATCGGCCGGTGTTTCATTCCGAAGCGGACTTCCAGCATGCCTTCGCGTGGCAGGTGCACCTCGATGACCCCGAGGCCGTGATCAGGCTGGAGACACGACCCGACCCTGAGGTACGTGAGACAGTCGACTTCTGGTGTCACACCCGCAGCCAACGCATCGCAGTCGAGTTCAAGTACCTCGTGCGCCGCTTCGAGGCCACGGTTGACGGCGAGCAGTTCCGCCTGCGCGACCAAGGCGCCCAGCCCTTGTCGCGCTACGACGTCCTCAAGGACATCAGCCGTCTCGAGCGGTTCTGCGCTACCGGCTGGGCTGAGGTTGG
>CAYTJS010000016.1:1442-4951 GCA_964438115.1 uncultured Iamiaceae bacterium | reverse complement strand
GCTTCGCGGTCGTGCTCTCCAATGACCCGCTGGTCTGGTCACCGGGCCGATCGGGCTCGATCGACGAGTCGTTCCGACTGCATGAGGGTGCTCGTCTCACCGGGACGCTGGGCTGGGGCCCGACCGCCGGGGCCGGCACCACCCGAGGACGAGCGGAGGCAATCACGCTGCGAGGGAGCTACCAGGTCACCTGGGCGGACTACCCCGCTCGCCATCCTGCCGTAGCGGGCCAGTTCCGGTCACTGGTCATCGAGGTGAGCGCCGGCTGATCGCTCGGCGCCCCGGCGCCTGGGGCCGTTGATCGCCGCCCTTCCAAACGGGCTGTCGTCCTCGGGACTGGGGGAGCCGGCTCAGCTCACTGCTCGACGTCGGCGGTGTAGCGCTGGGGGCGTAGGTCCCAGTGCTCGTGGAGGGTGTCGAAGAGGAAGTCGAGGTGTTCGGCGTCGGGCCAGCGGGCTTCCAGGTCCCGGAACTCGGCGTCGTGGCCCTGCCCGGCCAGCAGGTGGTGCAACAGCTCGTGGTACACGAGGTAGGCGAGCATCTCGTCGGAGACGTGCTTGGGGCGGGTGCGCAGCACGCGGTTGACGCGGATGACGGCCCGTCCCCGGCCCTTGCCGGCGAGCTTGAGGCTCCAGTGCCCCCAGGTCGATGTCACCACCCGACGGGTCCAGAGGACCTCGGGGCGCCGGTTCAGGCGCTCACCCAGCGCCGGTGGCAGGAGCTGTCGCCCGCGGGTGACGGCGAGTTCGGTGGCGGCGGCCAGTTCCCGGTCAAAGCGCGGCAGCGGCGGCTTGGTGGCCGCTGGGGCCCGGAGCACGTCTTCGGGGTTGAACCGGGGTGTGGGTCGGCGCAGATCTCGCAGCCACGCGTCGACGGCCTCCTCGTAGTGGCCGAGCGAGCGGTAGCTGCGGTGGTTGATCGAGGACCGGTAGTCGGCTTCGATGAGCTGGCCTCGCTGCTGGTCGGTGAGCGCCCCGGCGTCGAGGATGCGGCGGGCAGTGCGTTGCGGGCCTAGCTGGGCCGGCATCGGCTGCAGCGGGGGTACCTCGCCCAGGTCGCGGGCCACCGACACCAGCGTCTTGAGCGCCCGCGCCGGCGGGTACGGCGGTGGGGTGTCTTCGAAGTAGGACAACAGCGGACGGCCCTGGAGGCTGATCCCGCTCGCCGCGTCGGCCAGCAACTGCTCGAAGCCCGTCGTCTGGTGCCCGAAGACGGGCACCGCGAACTCCTCAGTGTCATAGAAGCCGACGATTCGGGCGGTCTCGAGCAGGCAGGGTGGGGGTTGGTCGTTGAACGGGTCGTTGTCGTCTGCGTCGAACAGCGCGGCGAGCCGCTCATAGGCGCGTGCCACCTGGGCCGCGAGGTCATCTCTGATCTCCAATTCCTCGTCGTCGAGGATCGGGCCGGGGATCATCTCGCCGGGCTCGCCGGTGGGCCGATAACGGGGGACGACCTCCTCGGGGTAGAGGACGTCGGGCAGGTTGGTCCACGCGTCCCGGAAGTGCACGAGATGCGCTTCGGCCTCGCCGCCGGCGTGGGGACCACGCAGGACCCGGCCCACCATCTGGCGCATCAGGATGGGGCTGGTGGTGGGCCGGGCCAGGAACGCGGTGCGGGCATCGGGCAGGTCGACACCCTCGGTCAGCATCCCCACCGAGACCAGCACCGCCGGGCCCTTGGCGGCCCGGAACCACGCCAGGGTGCCGTGGCGGTCACGGGTGCCCGAGTGCAGCGACCGGACGTCGACGCCGCGCCGCCGGAACATGTCCGTGAGCGCGTCGGCGTGGGAGATGCGGGTGGCGAAGGCCAGGGTCTTGCCCCACCGGCGGGGGTCCTGTTGCCAGGTGTCGACGATGACACGGTCCCGGTTGCGGTTGTCGAGCCGTCCCAGCACCTCGAGGGGGATGTCGGAGGATCCCGCCTGTTGGACCTGGCTGGCTGTCAGCTCACACACCTGGCCGGTGTCGACGGTGGTCACCAGCGGGCTGGCCAGGATCCCGGTGCGGACCAGGTCCAGCACCGGCACCTGCGCCGCGACCTTCGGGAACCGGTCATCGAAGCGGCGCTGCGCTTCCGAGGCGGTGGGATACGGCGTGGCGGTCAACCCCAGGAAGGCCCGAACCTCGGGCTGGTCGGCGGCCAGGTCGAGCAACCGCTGGTAGCTCGGGGCCCCCGCATGGTGGGCCTCGTCGACCACGACCACCGTCGGCTCGGCCAGGAATCCCGCCAAGGCCCGCCGCTTGCGGGCATCGACGGACTTGAACGACTGATAGGTCATGGCCGCGACGCTCAGGTCGGGGTCGGCGAGGGTCATCACCGTCGAGGCCGCCGAGTGGATGGCCCGCGCGCGTCGGCGAAACCCTCGCCGCTGATGGCAGGCCAGCGCCGCGAAACGGGCGACCGCCTGGTCCACCAACTCCTGTTGGTGGACCAGCCACAGCACCCGCAGCGAAGGGTCCTCGCCCATCCGGTCGAGCAGCCACCCGACGGCGGTGTCGGTCTTGCCGGCCCCCGTCGGCAACACGAGTCGGGCCCCGAACCGTGTCCCGCTGGCCCAGAGGTGGTCGAGCTCCTGGTGGGCGTCCTTCTGGTGCTGATACCACGGTCGGCTCAGCCGCCGGCCCTCACCGACGAGGTCGACCACCTCGCGACGCGGGTCGGCCTCGCCGCCTTTGATCACGACCTGGCGGCGCTCGCGATGCGCGGCCAAGAACGCCGTTCGCAGGTTGACCCGGAAGTTCTTGGTGACCGGACGCGAGGACAGGAACGCCAGCTGCTCGCGCTTGGTGCCCACCGGCTCCTTCAACGCGGCCGGCGAGCAGGTCAGCCGCACCGTCGCCGTGAGCGAGTCGATGTCGCTGGCCGAGGCTCTCGGCAGCCAGGTGTGCCGAAGCTCCTGGCACATGGCTGAGGTGAACACGGAGGGCCGCGGCCGCGGACCCAGGTGCAGCTCGGCATTGCGGGCCGCCGCCTCAGGCGACAGCGACCGGATCGCCGTCAACTCCTCGTCCCGGCCGTGCTCGTGGTAGTAGACCCGCAGCATCGCCTTGATGACGCTCGCGTCCACCTTCCCCCACGAGAAGGAGGACTGGGTGCGCGTACGCGTCGCGTTTTCTGCCAACGTCACGTTCCCTTCCTGGCGTGGCGGACCGCTCAGGCGGCGTTCCCTGACAGCAGCGACCCGATGATTGCCTCGTCGCGTCGACAATCGAACCCGGCGGCGGTGAGCGCGGCGACGACGTCAGCTTCGGCGGCGGCGTCGAACCCGGTGAAGGTCCCGTTGAACACGGTGTTGACACGAACACCCCAGCGTTCGATGACCGCCGCGGGCGCCCACTCGACCACCAGCAGCCCGACATGGGGCGGGAAATCGCCGTCGGCGACCCCAGGGAACTGTTCGGCGCTGAACGGCGCCGCGTCCTCGGGGGCCAGGTCGTCGAACCAGCCCATCACCGCGTCGTAGGTGCCCGCCTCCAGGACCCGGAGCCGGTCTCGCAGCTCTCCCCAGG
>CAYTJS010000016.1:0-1432 GCA_964438115.1 uncultured Iamiaceae bacterium | reverse complement strand
CCCAGGTCGTTGCGGTCCACAACACCTGGGCCACAGCGACGAGGACCTCGGCGGCGGCGGAGGGAACGAACCACAGCGTGTCCGGCTCCTCCGCTGTTGGGCCATAGGCGATTTCGCGGTCGGTGGTGTCGGGCCAGCCCGGCCGGTGCTCGAACAGCAGGTTCGCGGTGACGCCGCCCGGCCCGCCGTAAGGGTCGATCAAGTGTGGCCGTTCGCCGTCGACGTCGACGCTTACATGGTCGGACCCTGCGGGCCGGACCCGGCCGTCCTCCCAGTAGTCGGTCCCGCACCTCGCGCAGCGGTGGGAGGGAACCTCAGCCGGTAGGCAACACCCGCCAAGGGTCACATAGCCCTCTTCTTCGCCGTCGGGAGGGCCCGCCGGCATCCCCCACAGGACACGGGCGACCGGCGAGTGCCCACACACCACACAGGGCTCCGCCAGGCTGCCATAAGGGCCGAGCTGGAAACGCTTCCCGTCCGCCACCCGCCGATTCTCGCACAGCACCCCCACGCCCTGGCCGGCCGGGGCGTCGGCGGCAGCGGAGACCCGGGGTAACCGAGTACGTGCTGACGCCGTTGCGGCTCAGCGGGCCAGGTCCAGCCGGTTGGCCTGGGTGAGCGCCAACGCGTTCATCGCCTGGTTCCAGCCCACGGTGGACTTGCTCAGTTGGCCGAGGAAGCCGACGCCGGCGGCGGCCACCAGCTTCTTCACCTCGTCGGTCTCGCCGGTCAGCACGCCGTGGCGGGCGATGCCCCGGAGCGTCCGTTCGAATTCGGCGATGCCGTTGTCGGAGGCCATGACTCGCCGTAGGGCCGGGTCCAGGCCCGTCAAGGCCCGCAGGCCGTCGGCGTGGCTGCGGCACCTGGCCACCACCGCTGGGTAGCGGTGACCCCAGGTGGCTTCCAAGGCGTCGATGCCGGCCTCCATGATCAACTCGTCGGGGGCGGTGAGGACTTGGCGCAGCATGGGAATCACTTGTCTGCGGTGTGCCCAGGTGGTGAGGGTCATGGCGTCGCGGAGCAACGGCACGACGGTCACGTCCACGAACGCCTGCGGCCACGCCGCCTGCGCGGCGGTCGACAGTGCTCGCTGCTGGCTGCACGACACCACGAACACATCCTGGGCGCCGCGGGCACACACCAACCCCAGGAGCCGGTCCCACATGGTCGCCTCGTCACAGTCGGGCCCGGCCGGCCACATGCCCACCAGCCGCTGGGTGCCGTCGAGCAGGACCGCGGAGGCCACACCCATGGGGTGGCTCTCAACCTGGCCGTCGACCTTGACGCCCACCGGCACCTGGTCGAGGCGCACCAGGCCCAGCAGACGGTCGAGTCGGCAGGTCTGCCAGCCCGGCTGAGGAATCGGATTGATCTCGGTGATGGAGTTCATGGATTCCAACATGCCGAGATCGCCCACAACTTCTCCGGGGCC
>CAYTJS010000015.1:16748-24128 GCA_964438115.1 uncultured Iamiaceae bacterium | reverse complement strand
ACCCGCCCGGGCGTCGGGCGGCCGGGGGATGACCTGGTCGCCCCCTCGTTCCGACCGTGGCATGGCCGGAGGCTACCGGTGGCCCCCGGGCGGTCCGGACGCGCCACGGGCCCGCCCCGGAGGGCGGGCCCGTGGACCACCACGTCAGATGGTGGGGATGATCACATCATCCCACCCATGCCGCCCATGGGGTCCATGCCCCCGGGCATGCCGCCGGCCGGGGCCGGGGGCTCGGGCTTGTCGGCCACCAGGGCCTCGGTGGTCAGCAGCATGGCGGCGATGGACGCCGCGTTCTGCAGGGCCGCCCGGGTCACCTTGGCGGGGTCGATGACGCCGGCCTTGACCAGGTCCTCGAACTCACCGGTGCGGGCGTTGAAGCCGACCGAGCCGGTCTCCTTGGCCGCCTGCTCCACCACCACCGCACCGGCGTGGCCGGCGTTCTCGGCGATGAGGCTGGCGGGAGCACTGAGGGCGTTGACCACGATGCGACCGCCGGTCGCCTCGTCGTCCTTCAGCTTGCCGACGGCCTTCTCGACGTCGGCCCGGGCCCGCAGCAGGGCGGTGCCGCCGCCGGCGACCACACCCTCCTCGATGGCGGCCTTGGTCGCCGAGACGGCGTCCTCGATGCGGTGCTTCTTCTCCTTGAGCTCCACCTCGGTGGCGGCGCCGACCTGGATCAGGGCGACCCCGCCGGCCAGCTTGGCCAGGCGCTCCTGGAGCTTCTCGCGGTCCCAGTCCGAGTCGGTGTTGTCGATCTCCCGCTTGATCTGGGCGATGCGACCGCTGACGTCGTCCTCGGCGCCGGCACCCTCGACGATGGTGGTCTCGTCCTTGGTGATGACCACCTTGCGGGCCCGCCCGAGCAGGTCCAGGGTGGTGGCGTCGAGCTTGAGCCCGACCTCCTCGGAGATGACCTGGCCACCGGTGAGGATGGCCATGTCCTGCAGCATCGCCTTGCGGCGGTCACCGAAGCCGGGGGCCTTGACGGCCACCGAGTTGAAGGTGCCCCGGATCTTGTTGACGACCAGGGTGGCCAGGGCCTCGCCCTCGACGTCCTCGGCGACGACGACCAGCGGCTTGCCGGACTGCATCACCTTCTCGAGGACCGGGAGCATCTCCTGCACCGAGCTGATCTTCGAGTTGGCGAAGAGCAGGTACGGCTCGTCGAGCACCGCCTCCTGGCGGTCCGGGTCGGTCACGAAGTAGGGCGAGAGGTAGCCCTTGTCGAACTGCATGCCCTCGACGAACTCGAGGTCGATGCCGAACGTGTTGGACTCCTCGACGGTGACCACGCCGTCCTTGCCGACCTTGTCGATGGCGTCGGCGATGACCTCGCCGATGGCCGGGTCGGCCGACGAGATGGCGGCCACCTGGGCGATCTCGGCCTTGTCGTCGATCTCCTTGGCCTGACCGGCCAGGGACTCGACGGCGGCGGCGACCGCCTTCTCGATGCCCTTCTTGACGCCCATGGGGTTGGCGCCGGCGGCGACGTTGCGCAGCCCCTCGCGGATCATGGCCTGGGCCAGGACCGTCGCCGTGGTGGTGCCGTCACCGGCCACGTCGTTGGTCTTGGTCGCCACCTCCTTGACGAGCTGGGCGCCCATGTTCTCGAAGTTGTCCTCGAGCTCGATCTCGCGGGCGATGGAGACGCCGTCGTTGGTGACCGTCGGGGCCCCGAACTTCTTGTCCAGGACCACGTTGCGGCCCTTGGGGCCGAGGGTGACCTTGACCGAGTCGGCGACCTGGTTCACCCCGGCCTCGAGGCGGCGACGGCCCTCCTCGGAGAACTTCAGCAGCTTGGGCATCGGCGCTACTTGATCTTGGCCAGCACGTCGCGCGCGCTGAGGATCAGCAGGTCGTCACCGTCGATGGTGATCTCGGTGCCGCCGTACTTGGAGTAGACGACGGTGTCGCCGACGGCGACGTCGGTGGGGATGACCTCGCCGGTCTGCTCCGAGCGCTTGCCCGGGCCGACGGCGATCACCTCACCCTGCTGGGGCTTCTCCTGGGCGGTGTCGGGGATGACCAGGCCGGAGGCGGTGGTCTCTTCGGACTCGCCGGGCTTGACGACGATCCGATCCTCGAGGGGCTGAAGGTCCATGTGCTCTCCTCGTGTTCGCAGGCGCCGGACGGCGACCGTTAGCACTCTCAATGGGCGAGTGCTAACGATACGCGGCCCGGGTCGGCCCTCGCAACCTCGTCCCGCCGGGGCCCACATCCGCATATCTGACATTGTTGTCATATTGTTGAGGAGTCGGTAGACACGACCCGTGCCCCTCACCGACCCGGACCGGCAACGACCCCTGAACGAACGGAAGGCCGAGCTGTTCAAGGCCCTGGGCCACCCGGCCCGGGTCCGGGCCCTCGAGGTCCTGACCGACGGCGAGCGCACGGTCAGCGAGCTGGTGCCCCTCGTGGGCATCGAGGCCTCGCATCTGTCCCAGCAACTGGGGGTGCTCCGTCGGGCCGGCCTGGTCGCCACCCGCCGGGACGGCACCTCGGTCGTCTACTCCCTCCGCGACCCCCAGGTGGCCGAACTGCTGGCCGTGGCCCGCGAGGTCCTGCGGGCGGCCCTGGCCGAGGCCCGCACCCTCCTCGACGACCTCGTCGACGAGGGCGCGGCCCGGTGACCGTCGCCACCGCGCTGGCCCCGTTCCTGCCCCGCCGGGCCGACTACGCCGGCGCCCGGCGACGCTGGCGCGACGACGTCGTGGCCGGCCTCACGGTGGCCGTCGTCGCCCTCCCGCTGGCCCTCGCCTTCGGCATCACGACCGGCCTCGGGGCCGCCGCCGGCCTGGCCACGGCGATCGTGGCCGGCGTGGTGGCCGGCGTCCTCGGTGGCTCCGACGTCCAGGTCACCGGGCCGACCGGGGCCATGACGGTGGTGCTGGTGCCCGTCGTGGCCCGCTTCGGCGTCGAGGGTGTGGTCGTGGTCGGCGTCGTCGCCGGCCTGCTGGTGGTGGTCGCCGGACTGGCCCGCCTCGGCCGCCTGCTCGCCTACCTGCCCTGGCCCGTGATCGAGGGCTTCACCCTGGGCATCGCCGTGATCATCTTCCTCCAGCAGGTCCCGGCGGCCCTGGGCGTGCCCCGCCCCGAGGGCGAGAACACCGCCGTCGTGGCCGGACGGGCGCTGCTCGGCGCCCTCGGCGGGGACGGGACGCCCGCCGCGATGCTGCTCACCGTGCTGGCCCTGGGGCTCATGGCCGGGCTCCCCCGCTGGCGACGGACGCTGCCGGCCTCGCTGCTGGCCGTGGTCGCCGCCACCGTCCTGGCCCGCGCCGCCGCCCTCGACGCCGCCACCATCGGTGCCCTGCCCTCCACCATCGTCGCCCTCACGGTCCCCGCCCTCGACCTCGACACCCTCTCGGGGGCGCTGGGCCCGGCCTTCGCCGTGGCCGCCCTCGCCGCCGTCGAGAGCCTCCTGTCGGCCAAGGTGGCCGACGGCATGGCCGACGGGCGCGACCACGACCCGGACCGGGAACTGGTCGGCCAGGGCCTGGCCAACGTGGCCGCCTGCCTCTTCGGCGGGATGCCCGCCACCGGCGCCATCGCCCGCACCGCGGTCAACGTCCGGGCCGGCGCCCGGACCCGCCTGGCCGCCATCGTCCACAGCGGGGTCCTGCTGGTCGTGGTCCTGGCCGGCGCCGGCCTGGTGGCCGCCATCCCCCTCGCCGCCCTCGCCGGCGTGCTGATGGCCACCGCCGTCCGCATGGTCGATCCCCACGCCCTCCGATCGATCCTGCGGGCCACGCGGTCCGACGCCGTGGTCCTCGTCCTGACCGCCCTGGCCACGGTGGCCTTCGACCTGATCGTCGCCGTCGAGATCGGCGTGGCCGTGGCCGCCGTGCTCGCCCTCCGCAGCGTGGCCCGGACCACCGCCGTCACCGAGACCCCCGTGGTGCACGAGGTCGACACCGACGACGAGCGCCGACTGCTCGCCGACCACATCGTCGTCTACCGCATCGACGGCGCCCTGTTCTTCGGGGCCGCCCGCCGGTTCCTGGCCGAGTTGGCCGACGTGGCCGACGTCCGCGTCGTCATCCTGCGCCTGCCCCGGCTCCAGGTGCTCGACGCCACCGGCGCCCAGGCCCTCGGCGAGATCGTGACCGAGCTCGAGGGCCGGGGGATCACGGTGCTCCTGAAGGGTCCCCGGCCCGAGCACGCCCGCATCCTGGCCGCCGTCGGGGCCCTGGACGCCCTGGCCACCGAGCGCCACGTGTTCACCGACCTCGACGAGGCCCTGGCCCATGCCCTCCTGCACGTCCACCGGGGCGGTCCCGACCCGGCCTGACCGTCCCCGACGGCCGGTCGCTCAGCCCAGACGCAGGGAGGGGTCGGCTCCCGTGTCCAGGGGCCAGGGGCCGTCGCGGTCGAGGCGATGCCACCCGCAGGCGGCGACCATGGCGGCGTTGTCGGTGCACATGGCCATGCTCGGGACGTACCCGGGCCGGCCGTCCTCCTCGGCGGCGGCCACGAAGGCGGCCCGCAGCCGCGAGTTGGCCGCCACCCCGCCGCCCAGGGCCATCCCCGCCGCCCCGACCTCGTCGGCGGCCCGCCGGGCCTTGGCCACGAGCACGTCGACCACGGCCTCCTGGAACGACGCGGCCACGTCCTCGACGGCCACGTCGGGGTGGGCCCGGGTGTGGTTGACCACGGCCGTCTTCAGGCCGCTGAAGGAGAAGTCCAGCCCGGCGTCCCGCATCGCCCGCGGGAAGGCGATGGCCTCCGGGTCGCCGTCCCGGGCCAGCCGGTCGATGATCGGGCCGCCGGGGTACCCCAGGCCGAGGTGCCGGGCCACCTTGTCGAAGGCCTCACCGGCGGCGTCGTCGAGGGTCGAGCCCAGGAGCCGGTAGCGACCATGGCCCTCCATGACGACGAGGAGGGTGTGGCCGCCCGACACCAGCAGGACGAGGAGGGGCAACTCCAGATCGGGCTGGTCGAGGCGGGCGGCGTACAGGTGGGCCTCGAGGTGGTTGACGCCCACGAAGGGCACGTCCCAGACCAGGGCCAGGGCCTTGGCGGCACTGACCCCGACGAGCAGGGAGCCGATCAGCCCGGGGCCCACGGTGGCGGCCACCGCGGCGAGGTCGGGGCCCGCCGCCCCGGCCTGGACCAGGGCGTCGGTGACCACGGGGCCGATGAGCTCGAGGTGGGCCCGGCTGGCGATCTCGGGCACGACCCCGCCGTACTCGACGTGGAGGTCGATCTGGCTCGACACCACCGACGAGCGCACGTCGTGGCCGGCGCCGACGACGGCGGCCGCCGTCTCGTCACAGGAGGTCTCGATGCCCAGGACGAGGACCGGGTCGGGGTCCGGGGTGACCGTCATGCGAGACCTCCCGTCCCGGCGGCGGTGAGGCCGGCGGCGATGGCGGCGAGCCGATCGCCGTAGGCCGGGGCGTCGACGTCGTGGGCCCACATGACCAGGGCGTCCTCGCCGACCTCGGCGTAGTAGTTCTTGCGCACCCCGGCGGGCACGAAGCCGAAGCGCCCGTAGAGGGCCCGGGCCGCCTCGTTCGACACCCGCACCTCGAGGGTGAGGGCGGTGGTCCCGCGGCGCCGGGCCTCCGTGGCCAGGGCGAGGAGGAGTCGGGTGGCGATCCCCCGTCGCCGCTGGTCGGGCCGCACGGCGATGGTCGTGACGTGGGCCTCGTCGACCACGAACATCAGCCCGCCGTGGCCCACCACCCGCGGGCCCCGGCGGGCGACCAGGTAGCAGCGGTTGGCCTCGGGCAACGCCAGCTCGCCCCGCCAGAGATCCAGGGACCACGGCGAGTCTGCCACCTCGGCGTCGATCCGGGTGACCGCCGCCAGGTGGCGACGGCGCAAGGGCTCGATGCGCACCGCGCCCCTCACGACGAGGCCGGCCAGTGCTTCACGGCGTCGGGGTCCCGCAGGTAGACGGGAGCGACCGCGGCGGGGACCACGAACTCCTCGCGCTCGGCCCGGGCGTGGGCCAGGGTCACGAGGACCGCGGCCGACGGGTGGGCCAGCTCGGGACCGGCCACGATCGTGCGGTCGACGGCGGCCAGCACGTCGCGGTGACGGCGGGCGCCGTCGCCCACCACCAAGGTCTCCTCGCCCCGGGCCACCAGCTCCGACGCCAGCTCCTCGGGGGCCAGGACGGCGGACGCCCCCTCCGGGGCCACCCCGCCGGGGACCGGCCGGTAGAAGCCGGCGAAGACCTCGCCGCGCCGGGCGTCGACGGCGGCCACCACGAGGCGGTCGGTGAGGTGGGCGGCGTGGGCCAGCAGGTCAAGAGACGTGATCCCCACCATCGGGACGCCCAGCGCACCGGCCAGGGTCGTGGCCGTGGCCAGGCCCACCCGTAGCCCGGTGAAGAGGCCCGGCCCGACGTCGACGGCCACCACCCCGACCCGGTCGAGGGTGACGCCGGCCTGCTCGGTGACCGCCCGGATCTGGGGGGCGAGCAGCTCGGCGTGGCGCCGGGGGGCCCGGACGTGCTGCTCGGCGATCACGCCGTCGCCGTCGCCGAGGGCGCAGCCGACCCGGTCGGTGGCGGTGTCCACGGCCAGGATCAGCACGCCGCCGCCACCCCATCGACCAGGGCGGCCGACCGGGGGCCGCCCGCCTCGAACACGAGGATCCGGTCGTCGGGGCCGGGACCGAGCCGCAGGGCCACCTCGAGGTGGTCGACCGGCAGCAGGCCGCGGAGGCGGTCCCCCCACTCGACGAGGGTCACGGCGTCGTCCTCCACCAGCTCCTCGAGGGCCAGGTCGGTGGCGTCGTCGGGACCGGCCAGGCGGTAGGCGTCGAGGTGGTGCACCCGCAGGCGGCCGCCGTCGTAGCGCTGGGCGATGGTGAAGGTCGGGCTGGTCACCCGGTCGGGCGAGCCCAGGGCGGCGACGAGGCCCTGGACGAAGGCGGTCTTGCCCGCACCGAGGTCCCCGAGCAGCACCACCACGTCGCCGGCGACCACCAGGTCGGCCAGCCGGGCCGCCACCGCCCGGGTGGCGGCGACGGCGTCGGTGGTCAGCTCCAGCCGGTTCATCCGGCCAGCACCTGCTTGGCCCGGACCAGGTCGGCCCGAATCTGGGCCATCTGCTGGGCCCCGCCCCGCAGCACCGCCGCCGGATGGAAGGTGGGGACGAGGACGCCGCCGGCGTACGGGTAGGTCCGGCCGCGGAGGCGGGTGATGCCCTCCTTGGTGCCCAGCAGGGTGCGGGTGGCGACGTTGCCCAGGGTGACCACGACCCGGGGGGCCATCAGCTCCAGCTGACGGGCCAGCCAGGGGTGGCAGGCCTCGATCTCCTCCGGCCGCGGGTCACGGTTCTCGGGCGGGCGGCACTTCACGACGTTGGCGATGTAGAAGCGGTCGCGAGTGAGGCCCATCTCCTCGGCCACCAGCTGGTCGAGGTC
>CAYTJS010000015.1:0-16738 GCA_964438115.1 uncultured Iamiaceae bacterium | reverse complement strand
GCCCCGACGGTCCTCCTCGGCCCCCGGGCCCTCGCCGACGAAGAGGAGGTCGGCGTCGGGGTCGCCCACCCCGAACACCACCTGGGTGCGGGTGGCCGCCAACGGGCAACGGGTGCAGGTGGCGGCCTCGGCGGCGACCACCGCCAACTCGGTGGGCACCACCCAACGCTACCGAGGCGCCCCCACCGACCGGATGGCCGCCTCGGTGGCCCGGGTGGCCAACCAGCCGACGAGGTCGACCGGGGCGACGACCCGGCCGGTGGCGGCGGCCACCAGGGCGTCGCCGTCGACGGTGGTGTGGGCCGGGACCAACGCCCGACTGAAGCCGCCGTGGCCGGCCCGGGCGACGAGGTGGGCGCCGGCCTTGTCGAGGACGGCGTCGGTGACCACGACGCCGATGGTCGTGTTGCCGAACCGGGTCGAGCCGACCTCGTCGCCGCCGTCGGCCCACGCCGGGGCCGCCGGCTCGTGGCTGCCGTCGTCGATCCAGCCCACGGCGTTGACGGCCACGAGGGCGGCGACGGTCACCCCCTCCGCCCGGGCGGTGGCCGTGCCCAGACCCCCGGGGAGGGCGTGCTCCCGCCCGCGCCACTTGCCGAGGGTCGCCCCGGCCCCAGCTCCCACCCGGCCCACCGCCACGTCGCCGCCGGCCGCGACCCGGGCCGCCGCCGCCCCGGCGGCCGGATCGGGCCGGACTGCGGGGTTCCCGCTCGTCAGGTCGAAGAGGCCCAGGCCGACCACGATGGGCACGACCCCACCCGGGGTGGCCAGACCCACGCCCTCCTCGGCGAGGACCTCGAGCACCCCGTCCACGGCGGCCAGGCCGAAGACCGAGCGCCCCGACAGCACCACGGCGTCGAGCCGGTCGACGGTCTTGTCCGGCGCCAGGAGCACGGCGTCCCGGGTGGCCGGGGCGCCACCCCGCACCTCGCCGGAGGCGACCACCCCGACCGGGAGGCGGACGACGGTGCAGCCGGTCGACCCGTCGGGGGCCGTCCAGTGCCCCACCCGCACCCCGTCCACGTCGGTGATCACCGACCCATTGCAGCATCCTCGGGCCGCCGCCGTGGCACTAGCGTCCGCCCGGTGACCGGACGAGCCGCCCCCGCCGACATCGTCTGGCGCCGCCATCCGGCCGACCTCGCCCGCCTGGTGGCGGCCAGCGCCGTCCTCCTCGCCCTGCTCGCCCTGGCCGAGCTCCTGCCCGACGCCCTGACCTCCTTCAGCGATGCCCTGGTGAAGTTGTTCGGCGACCTGCCCGTCGGTGCCCAGGAGGTCATCGGGGGCGTGGCCCAGGTCGCCGCCACCCTGCTGCCCCTGGCCGCCCTCGTCTACGGCGTCGTCCGCCGGGCCTGGCGCCTCCTGCTCGTCGTCGCCGCCGCCTCGGCGGCGGCCGCCGCCGTCATGGCGGCCATCACCGACTGGCTGGACCGGGTCGCTCCGCCCGCCGTGGACGCCAACGCCGAGTTGGACTCATGGCTGACCGGCCGGGCCTTCCCCTCCTCCGCCTACCTCGCCGCCCTGGCCGCCGCCCTCGGCGTGGTCACCCCGTTGATGCCCGAGCGCTGGCGCCGGGCGGCGTGGGGGGTGGTCGGCGTCGGGGCCCTCCTCCGGCTCGTGACGGTGGCCACACCGCCGGTGGGCATCGCCGTCGCCATCTGCCTCGGTGTCGCCGTGGGGGCGGCCGTGCTCCTCGCCCTCGGAGCCCCCGCCCGCCGCCTCACCCCTGCTGTGGTCACCGAGGCCCTGGCCGGGTTGGGCCTGGCCGTCGGCGAGGTGGTCGAGCTGGACGGCACCGAGCGGCGCAGCTTCCGCGCCCTGGGCCCCGACGGAGAGGCCCTCTTCGTCACCTACGTCGGCCGGGACGAACGCGACGCCGACCTGCTGTACCGGGTGGCCCGCCTGCTCCGGGTGAAGGGGATCGACGACGAGTTGGCCGGCGTGCGCCCGGGGAGCCAGGTCCGCCACGAGGCCCTCACCACCTTCCTCGCCCGCGAGGCCGGGGTCCGGGTGCCGGCCGTGCACGCCGTCGGCGAGACCAGCGGCGACGAGGGCGTGCTGGCCGTGGACCTCCTCGACGGGACGACCCTGGCCGCCACGGACCCGGCGACCGTGGACGACGGGCTGCTGGCCGACCTCTGGGGGCAGGTGGCCGCCCTCCACGGCCGCCGGATCGCCCACCGGCGCCTCGCCGCCGACCAGGTGCAGGTCGGCGACGACGGTCGGCCGGCGCTGCTCGGCCTGCGCTGGGCCCAACCCGGCGCCGACGACGTCCAACTGGCCGCCGACGTGGCCGAGTTGCTGGTCGCCACCGCCGTGCTGGTCGGCCCCGAGCGGGCGGTGGCCGCCGCCCGGGCGGCCCTGGGCGAGGACGCCCTGGCCCAGGCGCTGCCGCTGATCCAGCCCCTGGCCCTGTCCCGGGCCACCCGCAAAGCGGCCAAGGCCGACAAGGGCCTGCTCGAGGCGGTCCGCGCCGCCGTCCAGGACGCCGCCCACGTCGATGCCGTCGAGCTGTTCCCTCTGGAGCGCCTCGGGGTGGCCCAGGTGGTCACCTGGTTCGGCTTCCTGTTCCTCATCACCGTCGGTCTGGCGTTCATCAGCAACTGGTCGGCCATCTCCGACGCCCTGCGGGGCGCCAACTGGGACTACCTCCCCGTCATCGTGGTGCTGGGCCTGCTCCCGTTCCCGGCCGGCGCCCTCAGCCTCATGGGCTCGGTCCTGCGCCGCCTGCCCGTCGGGACGACCACGGTGGTCATGTTCGCCCAGTCGTTCCTCAACCGGTTCACCCCGATGAACGCCGGCGGCATGGCCATGCGGGTCCGGTACCTGCAGAAGGGCGGGACCGACGTGGCCGTCGCCGCCGCCGCCGTGGGCCTGACCAGCGCCGCCAGCGGGGTCATGCAGGGCGTGATGATCCTGATCTTCGCCCTGTGGTCGGGCCAGAGCGCCGGCGGGGCCATCTCGCTGCCCGACATCAACGTGGTGGCCCTGGTCATCATCGCCATCGCCCTCGTCGCCGCCGCCCTCCTCCTGTTCCCCCGCCTGCGGCGGTTCGTGGTCCGCTGGTTCAAGTTGGCCTGGGACCGCCTGGCCGGCGACTTCGGCGGCCTGCTCGACCGCCCGGGCAAGCTGGGCCTGCTCTTCGGCGGCGCCGGCCTGTCCAAGTTCTTCACCATCACCGCCTTCGTGGTGAGCTGCCGGGCCCTCGGCATCGACCTCGCCTACGCCGACCTGGGGATGCTCTACCTGATCGGCAGCTCGGTGGGCGCCGCCGTGCCCACCCCCGGGGGCATCGGCGGCATCGAGGCCGCCCTCATCGCCGTGCTCACCGGGGCCGGCGTCGACACCGCCAGTGCCGCGGCGGCCACCACCCTCTTCCGCCTCGTCACCTTCTGGCTCCCGGTGGTCCCCGGCTACGTGTGTCTGCGCTACTCGCGCCGGGCCGAGCTGATCTGACCGGGAGGTCGCCGCCGTGGACTGGACCCTCGCCCTCGTCGCCGCCGCCGTCCTGGGCTGGTCCCTCGTCGCCCGGCGGCTGGCCACCACCGTGGTCAGCGCCGCCCTGGCCTTCACCGCCCTGGGCGTGGTGGCCGGTCCCGACGGCCTGGGCTGGCTCCACCTCGGTGGCGGCGGGCTCCACACGACCACCATCGGCGCCCTCACCCTGGTGCTCTTCTCCGACGCCGCCCGCATCGACGTGCCCGCCCTGCGACGGGAGTCGGGCGTGCCGGGCCGGCTGCTCGGCATCGGCCTGCCCCTGACGATCCTGGCCGGGACGGGCGTCGCCCTCGGGCTGTTCGACAGGGTGGGCGTCTGGGCCGCCGCCCTCCTCGCCACCACCCTGGCCCCCACCGACGCCGCCCTGTCCCAGCCGACGGTCACCGACCCCCGCCTGCCCTCGCGAGTGCGCCAGGGCCTGAACGTCGAGAGCGGGCTCAACGACGGGCTGTGCGTGCCTCTCGTCGCCATCTTCCTCGTCCTCGCCGAGGCCGAGGAGGGCCTCACCGGGGCCTCGGCCCTCCGCCTCGTCGCCGACGCCATCGGGTACGGCGTGCTGGCCGGCGGCGTCGTGGGGGCGGCCGGTGCTGGGCTCCTCGGCGCGGCGCGGGGCCGGGGCTGGGTCGAGGGCTGGTCCGGCCCCATCGCCGTCCTCGCCCTGCCCGCGCTCGCCTACGGGCTGGCCGACACCGCCGGGGGCAGCGGGTTCATCGCCGCCTTCGCCGCCGGGGTGGCCTTCGGCCGCCTCCGGGGCCGCGGCCCCGACAGCGCCGAGGACCTCGAGGTCACCGAGGCCGTCGGCTCGGTGCTCACCTGGGTCACCTTCCTCGTCTTCGGTGCCGTCGCCCTGGGCCCCGCCCTCGACCAGCTCACGGCCCGGGCCGTGCTCTACGCGGTCCTCAGCCTGACCGTGATCCGTCTGGTGCCGGTCGCCCTGGCGTTCGTGGGCTCGGGGGCCCGGACCCCGACAGTGGCCTTCCTCGGGTGGTTCGGGCCTCGGGGGTTGGCGTCGATCGTCTTCACCCTGGACCTCATCGACGAGTCCGGCCTGGCCACCACCGACGAGCTGGTACTGGCCGTGGTCGCCACCGTGGGCCTGAGCGTGTTCCTGCACGGCCTCACCGGGGCCCCCGGGACCGCCGCCTACGCCCGCTGGTTCGCCGCCCGCCCCCGGGCCGGCGAACTCATGGAGAGCCGGCCCGTGACCGTCCACCGCACCCGCGGTGAACGGCCCGGGCCGTCACGCTGATCAGGCCAGCTGGTTCCGCACGCCGCGGAGCTGGAAGGCCATCACGATCTCGCCGATCCCCCGGAAGAGGGCGCCGAAGCCGATCCAGACGAGCAGGAGCGCCGCCTGGGCGGGCTGGTACTGCTGGCTGGCCCAGAACCCGAGGAGCACCTCGAGGATGCCGGTCACCAGGCCGAGCCCCCAGAGGTGGTTCACCTCGCGGACCATGGCCGACACGATGATGTCGAAACTGCCCTTCAGCACCAGCAGCAGGCCGAAGACGGCGGCCAGGGACCAGAAGGCGTCCTGGGGGCTGACGAAGGCCCACACCGAGCCCACGGCGAAGAGCAGGCCCAGGGCCACGTGCGCCCACCGCCAAGCCTTCACCATACCCGCGTGAAGGAGCTCGGTCAGCGCCGCGCCCAGCAGGACGAAGCCCAGCAGGATCCCGACGGTGGTGACCGATCGGGTGTTGAACCGCAGCACGACCATGGCGATCACCAGCCAGGCGACGCCCACGACCAGCGGGATCCACCACAGGCCCGTGAGGGCACGGGCCGCCGCCGTCTCGTCCTCGGTCAAGGTCTCCATCACACCCCTCCGTTCCGACCGGCCCCGATGCCGGCCTGACGCCATCCTCGCAGACGGCGACGGGCCGGGGTGCCGTCAGCCCGCTTCGGCGGGGAGGCGACCGTCGTCGATGGCGGCGAGGAACCGGGTGTGGTCGGCCTCGGCCTGGTCGGCGTAGGCGCCGGCGAACTCCTCCAACGCCCGGTCGAAGGCATCACCGGAGCCGAGGTAGGCGCTGATGGCGACGGCATCGCCCGAGCGGGCGTGGGCCCGGGCCAGTGTGCGCCCGCAGAAGTCGGCGTAGAGCTCGAGACCCTCGACCGACAGCCGGGTCATGTCGACCGAGATCTTGCCGTCACGGAGCTGACGCACGTAGTAGGGCACGCCGCCGGGGCCGGTCGTCCACCCGATGAAGATGTCGCTGGCCGCCTGCATCAGACGCTGGCCCTCGACCACCCGTCGCCCCGAGTGGCGGTATCGGCTGCGGGGCAGGTGGGCCTCGAGCACCGACCGACCCGCCTCCTTCACCTGCAGGAACAGCGGATCGTCGCCGTCACGGCCCTGCAGCAGCAGGATCCAGCATCGG
This sequence comes from uncultured Iamiaceae bacterium, assembly GCA_964438115.1. Classification (GTDB taxonomy): domain Bacteria; phylum Actinomycetota; class Acidimicrobiia; order Acidimicrobiales; family DATDAH01; genus DATDAH01. The sequence goes on along the minus strand of CAYTJS010000015.1, from coordinate 10,856 downwards.
GTGCCCACGCTGCCGACCCCCACGACCTTCAGGGCCAGGTCCACCGGCTCGTAGCGGTCGTAGAGGGCCTGACGGTCGGCGACCAACGAGTCGCGATACCCGGTGAGGGCCGCGTGGACGGCCTGGTGGCTGTCGAGGGGCACCAGCTCCGCGGGCAGGTCGTCCAAGCGGACCACCAGCGGGGGGTCGTTGCGGATTCGGGCCCGGCCGTCGACCACCTCCGCCAGCTTGGCGAAGGCCTGCAGGCTGTCCCGGGCGTGGGCGGCGGCCAGGCGTTTCCGGCTGCGCTTGCGCAGGTCCGGTGGTGCCATGTCCCAGAGGACCTGCTCGATCTCGATCCGCTCGTACCAGACGTCGAGGGTGCGGGCCTCGGCGAAGCCCGCCATGGCCGTCCGGTAGGAGGCCACCGCACTGCGGGCCAACCGTCCGGCCACGGCGTCGCCGAAGCCGCGGTCGCGGGCGGCCAGGACGAAACTGGCGGCCAGGCGCTTCACGTCCCACTCCCAGGGGCCGGGCAGGGTCTCGTCGAAGTCGTTGATGTCGAACACGAGGCGTCGGTCGGGGGCGGCGTACCCGCCGAAGTTCGAGAGGTGGGCGTCCCCGCAGAGCTGCGCTTCCAGGCCGATCCGGCGGATGCGGGCCAGGTCGGCGGCCATGATCCCGGCCGTGCCCCGGTAGAAGGCGAAGGCACTGGCGCTCATGCGCCCGTGGCGCACCGGGACCAGCCACGGCAGCCGGGTGGCGTTGTCGGCGACGACCAGGTCGACCGGGTCGGCCCGGTCGGGCGCCGGGACCCAGGCCGCGTGGGAGCTGCGGGACACCGCCCTGCGGCGCTCCCGGCCGAGGTCGCGGCGTTCCTTGGGGGTGGGACGGCTCATGGGGTCTCCTGGGGGGAGGGGTCAGACGTAGTCGTGGCGCCGTAGCCAGTTGAAGGCGGCCCAGCCCCAGATCGGGGGCAGGTAGGTCGTGAACATCCGGGCGGTGAAGGTGGCGGCCACGGCGTCGGCCTGCGGGATGCCGGCGGCGGTGAAGCCGGCGATCATCCCCGACTCGGTGACGCCCATGCCGCCGGGGACGGGCATCATCCCCCCCAGCAGCGACGCCAGGGAGTTGATGATGATGAGCTGCAGCAGGGGCAGCGACTCGCCGTAGGCCTCGAGGGCGGCGCCCAGCACCAGGGCGAAGAGCACCTGGGACACGAGGTTGCCGCCGAAGAGGGCGAGGGCCTTGCGGGGCGTGGCCACGATGTGGCGGACGTTGTCGTAGGCGATGTGCAGCTGCCGGGTGGCCACGGCCAGCACCCGACGTCGCAGATTGGGCAGCACCACCACGAGGAGGACCGCGGTGGCCGCCGCGACCAGCACCGGCACCAGCCAGCTCGGGGCCCCGCCCCCACCGCGCTGGCCCCCGCTCAGCGAGCCCGCCCCCGCCAGCAGCCCGGTGACCACCAACACGAACTGGACGAGGAACCCGGCCAGCGAGTTGAGCAGGCCCGAGCTGACGGCCACCGCCGGGGCCAGGCCCTGCTTCTGGAAGAAGCGGATGGAGAGGGTGGCGTTGCCCGCCGTCCCCCCGACCAGGCCCGTGAAGGCCTGGGCGTACTGCACGACGGCCACGATCCGTAGCGGCAGGGCGGCGGCCACCGACCCGGTCATGGCCACGGCCTGGGCCGGTGGAGGCAGCTGGGCCAGCAGGGCGGTCCCGGCGACCCAGCCCAGTGCGGCCCCGGCGAACACGTCGCCCATCGAGGCCACGCCGGCGAGCTGGGCGACGAGGAGGTACACGCCGAAGGCGAAGGCGGCGGCCAGCAGGACCTTGCCCGCCGAGAACCGGCGGAGCTCGGCGAAGGGCGGGACCTCGACCCCGAGGTCGGCGGTGGCGGTGTCCCGCAGCTCGCCCATCAGGTCCTTGAGGCCCGAGACCTCCCCGCGGGAGCGACCGGTCACCGCCGCCGGCTCGAGGTAGGGCAGGAGCTCCTCCATCGCCTCGTCACCCAGCGAACGGCGGGCGGCCGCCACCGCCCGACCGGCCCCCACCACGACCGCGGTGGTCACCAGGAGCTGGACGGCGTCGAGGGCCCGTCGGTCGGGCGGCGCCGACGCCTCGGCCCGGTCGAAGCGGACCAGGCCGGTGGTGCCGTCGTCGGCCACCACCACCCGGCGGGCCGTCACGTTGCCGTGGGCGATCCCCGCTTCGTGGAGGGCGTTCAGGTCGGCCCAGATGCCGTCCAGCACGGGATCGGTGACCCGCGCCGGGTCCAGCTCGTCGAGGGTGTGGCCGGGCGGGTCCGACACGGCGATGAGGGCGTCGTCACGCGCCCCGGCCATGCCCACCGCCAGCAGGTCGGGGACCCGGGCGTCGGTGCGGGCGGCGAGCAGGAGCACCAGGGCCTGGCGCTCGACCTGGGCGCTACGGCGAAGGGTGAGGACCGGCCCGGAGTCCTTGTACCAGACGAAACGCCAGAGCTTGTGGAACAGACGGGCGTCGGTGCTGTCGCGGCCCACCACCTCGACGGTCACCGGCAGCCCGCCGTGGTCGGGCGCGGGTTCGGCCACGAAGGTGGCCAGGCCCCACGTCTGCTCGGGGTCGAGGCGCAGGGCGCCGACCTCCACCCCCAGTTCGGCGAGGGAGTCGGCCACCTGGTCGGAGGACGGGACCCCGGCCGGCGACCCGAAGGCGAGGTGGGCCAGCGCCGCACAGCCCCAGCCCAGGACCAGGCTGGCCACGATCCCGGACGGGAGACCGGCCACGAGGTACACCGCACCGAGCCCGGCCAGCCAGTACACGGTCTCGACCAGGCGGCGGGCCGGCCGGGTGAGGAACGGCCGTCCGACCAGCAGCACGGCAGCGGAGGCCGCCAGGGGGATGACGGGGAAGGCGAAGTCGTGACCGGCATCGAGGCGTCCGACCGACTCCTTCAGCGAGGGGACGTCCACGACGGCGTCGAGGCCGACGGCCAGGCCCCAGGCCAGGGCCCCCGCGCCGAGGAGCGAGAGCAGGAGCCGCCACCGTCGGGCCAGCAGCGAGGACACGACGATGATCCCGGCGGCGACCGGACCGGCGGCGTAGAGGGCGCGGGCGACGTCCTCGATGCCGCCCGGCAGGGCGCCGAGGAGGTCGACCACGGCCGACTCGACGGGTCCCGAGGCGTCGGCCCGCGACGTGGCCACGGCCACCACCACGAGGGCGCTGACGACCCGGACGACGTCGCTGGGACGGCGCCGCACCGCGCCCGGGGGCACGATGCCGAAGAGCGATCGACGCCAGTGGCCGCCGACCGAGGTCAGGACGGGCAACAGCGGGGGACGGCGCTCGGCGACCGGCGCCGTCCCCTCCGCGGTCATCCGCTCGCTTCAGATCCCGAGGATCTGGGCCTTCTTGGCCGCGAACTCCTCGTCGGTGAGGATGCCCTGGGCGTGCAGGTCGGCGAGCTGCTGGAGCTCGGCCGCCTCACCCGACGGGGCCGGGGCCGGGGCGGGGGCCGGCGCCTGCTGGGGCGGGGCCTCGTAGTAGGGCTGGTACTGGGCGCCGTCCTGGGCGGACCACCGCCGCTGCTGGCGGCGGGCGACCCGACCGGACACGGCGGTGGCCGTGCCGGCGACGACGGCGGTGCGGGCGACCCCGCGGATCAGTCCGGGCATGGGGACCTCCTAGCTCTCGGCCGACTCGAGCTCGTCGAGCGCGGCGATGATCTCGTCGACGGGGATGCGACCGGAGGCCACGAGCTGACCACCGGCCTTGCGCACGGCGGTGGCGAAGGGCGCCGCCCAGGTGTTCTCGTACACGAGGAGCACCGCCGAGCTGTCCTCGCCCATGGCGGCGGCCGCCTCGGCGGCGTCGTCCTCGCTGAGCAGCCCGGACCGCACGCCCTCGAAGACGGCGAGGTCCAGCTCGCCGTCATCGTCGAGATCGGCCATCTCGGCGATGTCGATCGTCCCGTCCGCGGCCTTGTGGACCAGCAGCAGGTCGAGGATGCGGATCAGCCCCCGCTCGACCAGGTCGAGCAGGTGCGGGGCGGCCGCGCCGGTGGGCGGCCCGTCGAACTCCACGAGGATCCAGTCGATCGGACCCAGTTCCACGTCGTCGGTCACGTGACCTCCTTCAAGCTCCAGGGTGCCCTGTCTAGCCAACTGCGCTGGCCGCGGCATCACCCGCTTCGGGTGACGCCCTGTCCTCGGGCGCCTCGCCCCGATCGGCCAGCCGGGTCACGACGACCTCGTAGGCCCCGATCAGGGCGGCCAGGAGGAAGAAGCCCAGCCACGACAGGTCCAGCCAGAAGAGCAGGAGCACGGCCACGACGGCACCACCGACCCGCAGGGGGTCCTTGTGCTCGGCGACCCAATCGATGGTCTCCTGGTCCTGGGCCCGATCGCCGGCCACCCGGACCACGGTGCGAGCGCCGGCGACCACGCCGGCCCGCACCCTCACCGCCCAGGGGTAGGGGCCGCTGAGCCAGGCGACCGCGGCCACGGCGAGAGCCAGCCAGGCGATGACCAGGGCACCGGTGGTGAGGGGATCGAGAAAGGTGTCCGAGGCGGCCTGGACCGCCGGGACGTTGCGCGGGACCTTCACCAGGTTCAGGAGGTCCTCCTGGAACAGGAAGACGATGCGCCGCAGGAGGACCATCACCACGATGAACCCGACGCTCAGCTGCAGCAGGGTGCGGCGTCGCCGCGGGGACAGGAGCAGGGTGAGGACCAGGGCCAGGATGGTGAACACCCCGAGGACCCACACCAGTCGATTGATGAGCTTGAACCCGGCCTGGGCCTCCTGCAGGGCCCCGTCGTCGTAGACGGTGAAGGTGCCGAAGTCGTCGTCGAGGTCCACGCCGAGGGCGTCACCGATGGCCTGGCGGGCCGACGCAGGCACGTCCTGCACGGTCACGTCGGGCAGGTTGACCTCGCGCCCGAAGATCTCCGGGGACGCCTGGGTGATGCGGGCGAGGACCTGGTTGACCACCGGCAGGAGGTTGATGACGATCCTGTCGCTGCTCTCCTCGACCAGCGGCGTGTCGCCCTCGAGCACCCGGACCATCTCCCGGTGGGCGACGGTGACCGCCTCCTTCCACAAGCGGTTGAAGGTGTCGGAGGCGACGAACTCGTCGACCTTGTCGGTCACGAAGCCCTCGACGGCGCCGGCGAGGGGCACCGCCAGGATGGTGGCCCGCTCCGGGAGGGCCTCCTCGAAAATGGCCTGCGGATCGATCAGCGAGTTGACCTCGCCGGCCAGGTAGGCGCCGAGGGCCGCCTGCACATCGGGGTCGTCGATCAGGCTCCCCGCCCGGGCGGAGAAGACGTCGGTCTTCAGGAACGAGCGCTTGGCCCACACCCCGACCACCGTGGTGAAGAGCAGGACGCAGGTGAGCAGCACCCCCACCACGGCGAGCACCCGTCGGACACGGTGCACGCGCGGCTGGCGCAGGGCGGCCACCTCGGCCGCCAGCTCGTCGCGTTCGGCCTTCAGCGCCGCCACCTCCTCGGTGTCGGCCACCACCTCCTGCTCGACGGTCTCGGCGGCGGCCGTGTCGGCGACGTCGTCGGATTCCTGCTCGTCACTCATGGAGGGTCCTCCCTGGTCCGGGGCGGAGTCTGGCACCTGGCGTTCAGTCGATGCCGAACCAGGCCCGCACCTCGGCCTCGTGGTCCCGGTAGCGCTGCTCGCCGAGGTCGACCACGACCTTGTCGATGCGCCCGCCGGTGAAGGGGAACGTGCCCCGGTCGGCGTAGTCGGGCGTGACGGGCGAGGCGCTGTCGCGGCCCACGCAGATGCCGTCACCGACCAGGCAGAAGTTCCCGGCCTGGGTCACGATCTCGGCCGATCCCACCTCGTCGTCGTCGACGTAGAGGGTGAGGGTGCCCGCCGTCCCCGGCATCGCCGGGTCGGCGCTGGGCCCGGTCACGGCGAAGTCGGCGCCGAGCACGTGACGCCCCGGCTCGAGGTCGCGGTCGGCCACCACGGTCTGCAGGTGCGATCCCACCCAGTTGTTCACGTAGTGCAGGCGCCCGTCCTTGACGTAGAGGCTGTGCCCGCCGGCCACCCCGCCGTGGGCGTAGAGGACGCCCTCGGCCCCCTCCTCCACCTCGACCCCCGCGGCGATGGTGAAGGCGCGGCCGTTGACCCCGGCGCCGGCCGACTCGGGGACGTCGGCGGCACCCGGGTAGTAGGTGTAGCGGTCCCGGGGCGGCGCCCCCCGGGGACGCTCGGCCAGGACCTGCTCGAGGGCCGACCGGTCGTCGAGGGGCAGGCCGTTGTAGATGCCCGCGTAGTAGAACCACAGCTCCTGCAGGTGCTGGAGCCGCTCGGGCTCAGCCGCAGCCAGGTCCCGCACCTGCGAGCGGTCCTCCTCCAGGTGGTAGAGCTCCCACACGTCGTGGTCGAAGTGCCCCCAGCCCGACAGGGGCGGGTGCACCGTCGCCGCCAGCCAGCCGTCGTGGTAGATCGAGCGCTGCCCGAGCATCGTGTAGAACTGCGTCGCCTTCCCGGGGGCGGCGGGATCGGTCAGGGCGGCGGCGAAGCTCTCCCCCTCGATGGGTGCCTGCGGGTAGCCCTTCAGGACCGCGGGCGGCTCGATGCCGAGCAGCTCGTAGAGGGTGGGGACGATGTCGACGGCGTGTACGTACTGCTGGCGGGGGGACGGGTCGGCGGCCAGGCCCGCCGGCCACGAGACGATGCACATGTCGGCCACGCCGCCCTCGGCCCCGGCCCAGCGCTTCCAGTAGGGGAACGGCGTGTCGAGGGCCCAGGCCCAGCCGGTCGAGTAGTGGTTGTAGGCCGCCGGCGTCCCGAGGTCGTCGAGGTGCTCGAGGGTGAGAGCCGGGTCGCTGGGCAGCCCGTTGAAGAAGCGCCACTCGTTGAACTCACCGTTCGGGCCCCCCTCGCCGCTGGCCCCGTTGTCGGAGACGACGACGACGATCGTGTTGTCGAGCTGCCCGAGGGCCTCGAGGTGGTCGAACACGCGGCCCACGTGATGGTCCCAGTACGAGATGTAGCCGGCGAAGACCTCCGCCATGCGGGCCGACAGGCGTTGTTCGTCGGGCGACAGCGAGTCCCACGGCCGGACGGTGTCGAGCGGGGGCCAGGGCGCGCCGTCCGGACTGGTGGCGTCGAGGCCACCGTGGGGGTTGATCACCGACAGCTCGGTGCCCTCGGGCACGAGGCCCAGCTCGACCTGGCGGGCCAGGATCCCTGCCCGGATGGCCTCGTAGCCCTCGTCGAAACGGCCCCGGTAGCGGTCGGCCCACTCGGTCGGGACCTGATGAGGAGCGTGGCCGGCCTGCGGGGACAGGTAGAGGAAGAACGGCTTGTCGGGGTCGATGGTCTTCGAGTCGTTGATGAACTCGATGGCCTTGTCACAGAGGTCGTCGGCCAGGTGGTAGCCGTCCTCGGGCCGTCCCGGCGGGTCGACCTGGTGGTTGTCGTGGACCAGGTCCGGGTACCAGTTGTTGGTCTCGCCGCCCAGCCAGCCGTAGAAGCGCTCGAAGCCGCGCCCGAGGGGCCACCGCCCCTTGTAGGCCGCCAGGTTGCACTCCTCCCCCGGCGTGAGGTGCCACTTGCCGACGCAGTAGGTGTTCCATCCCCGTTCCGCCAGCACCTCCGACACCATCCCGTTCTCGAACGGGATGCGGGTGGAGATGCCCGGGAAGCCCGAGGCGAACTCGGCGATGGTGGCCATCCCGTTCGAGGTGGCGTTGCGGCCCGTGAGCAGCGAGGCCCGCGTCGGCGAGCACAGCGCCGTGGTGTGGAAGTTGGCGAACGTCACGCCCCGCTCGGCGATGCGTCGCATGGAGGGGCACTCGACCGGGCCGCCGTACAGGTCCATGGTGGCGTACCCCAGGTCGTCCCAGACCAGGTACACGATGTTCGGGGCCCCCTCGGGCGCCCGAGGGGCGAGGTAGGGCGCCCAGTCGGGCTCGGAGTCCCGGATGTCGAGGGCGATCTTCCCGGCGAAACGGGGGCTGGTCATCGGATGCTCCTGGTAAATGGGTCCACCGACCGCGCGCGGCCGTCCACGGTCGGCACCATATTGGCCTCAGCGACCGCCGGCGGCGTCGTCCCGATGGGGTGAATCCAGCAGGCCCAGCTCCTCGGCCCGGGTGACCGCGGCGCTGCGACCGGACACCCCGAGCTTCCGGTAGATGGCGACCGTGTGGGACTTCACCGTGTTGCGGGAGACGAAGACCCGATCGGCGATCTCCTGCAACGACCGGTGCGTCGGCAGCTCCCGCAACACCCGCCGCTCGGCCGGGGTCAGGCCGACGGGGTCGTCGGCGACGACGTCCATCGCCGCCCGCCGCACCTCGGCCCCGGCCAGCCACCGCTCGAAGAGCGGGGCGTCGGGGACGTCGGCCACGGCCCGGACGGCGATGGCCAGCGCCCGGTCCGCCCGAGCCCGGTCCTCCACCAGGACGGCGACATCGGCCAGCACCAAGGCGACCTGGGCCGACCCCCGCGGCGTCACCGACAAGAGCCGTTCGGCGACGTCGGCGATGTGCTCGAAGCGGCCGAGGGCCGCCTCCCGGTCCCCCCGCAGCGCGGCCGAGAGGGCCGCGACGCCGGGGACCATGGCGCCGAGCGGGTCGGCCTCACCGCCGATCGCGGCCAGGCGGGCCGAGGCCCGTCGGCTGTGCTCGTGGCCGGCGTCGACATGGGCCATCGCGAAGTGGGCCAGGGCCAGGTTCGCCTCGAGCACGGCGGCCACGAGGCCCTCCTCGCCGACCTCGACCAGGGCCGCGGTGAGCTCGGCGACCCGCTCGTCACCCTCCACCAGGCCGGCCGCCACCCGAGCGACGACGCGGATCTGGACCGCCGAGTTCCACCACTCGTTGCCGGCCCGGCCCGCGGCGAGGACGACGTCGGCGTCGCGAATGGACTGCTTGATGCCGTCGAGGGCCCCGACCATCGCCAGCGCCGCCCGGGGCACGGCGAGGTGGGGGGCCCGCCGGGCGAGCAGGTCCAGCCAGGCCTGGAGCTCGTCGCGACGACCGGCCCGCAGCGCCAGCCAGCCGGCGGCGAGGCCGAGCTCGGGGTGATCGGCCCGGCAGCCCTCGGGGAAGGCGTCGAGCCACCGCTGGAGCGTGGCCTGGCGGCTGCGGTCGAGGCACTCGAACACGGATTCGGCCACCACGGCCGCGGCCAGGTCGTGGTCCCCGGCGGCGAGGGCATGGTGGACCGCCTCGTCGGCGCCACGCCGCGTCCGCCACCACCGGGCCGCCCGGCGATGCAGCTCGGCCTCCATGTCGGGCTCGCGCCGCCGCAGTTCGGCAACCAGGGCCTCGGCCACCAGGGGATGGAAGCGGTACCACGCCTCGTCGCCCTCCAGGGCGGTGAGGAAGCAGTCCCCGGTCCGGGCCATGGCCGCCAACCGGGCCGCCGAACCCCTGGCGTCCAGGACGGCATCGCAGAGGGGGCCGCTCAGCCGTGGCAGCACTGCGGTGCGGAGGAACATCTCGCGGGTGGCCTCGTCGTGGGTGGCGAGCAGTTCCTGGTCCACGTAGTCCCGGACGAGCCGACTGGTCGCCAGCCCGGCCAGGGCGGCCTGGGGGTCGGACTGCTGCTCGAGGACGGCGGAGGCCAGGGCGATCCCCGCGGGCCAACCGTGGAGGAGGTCGAGGAGGCGGTCGACGCCCTCGGGCCCGATCGCCTCGGCGACCGGGCCGAGGGCGGTGGTGGCCTCCTCCGGCCCGAAGGTCAGGGTCCGGGACCCGAGGTGCAGCACCTGGCCGGCGAGCTCGCGTCGGGCCAGGTGCAGTCCGGCCAGGGAGCGGCCGGCCAGGGCCACCGCCGCGCCCGGCGGCAGGCCGTCGAAGAGCGTGCCCAGGACGGCGACCGACGAGGCCGAGGAGACCTCGTGGGCGTCGTCGAGCACCAGCACCACCGGGTGGTCCACGGCGGCGAGCGCGGCGCCGACGTCGACCGTCGGCCCCGGCGGGACGGGGACGCCGAGGGTGGCCAGCACCGCGCGCAGGTGGTTGACGAGCACCGCCGGGTCGTCGTCGGCCCGGGTCAGGGTCAGCCAGCCACTGGCCCGCGGGTCGACGGCCAGCCACTGACGCAGGAGCGTGGTCTTGCCGTAGCCGGCCGCCGCCTCGACGGCCACCAGGGGCTGGGGGGCGGCCCGGAGCCGGCCCACGAGGGCCGGACGGGGATGGAGGCCGGCGCGCAGGCGCGGAGCCCGGGCCGTCGGCGCCAGTGCTCCCTCGATGTGGCCGTCGCTACCCACCGCGTCCTGCCTCGTCGGGGCCCACCGCCCTTCCCCGGGCCCGACCCGCACGCTACTGCCGTCGGGCCGGGTAGTCATCCCAACCGGGTGACGACACGGGTCCCGGCGATTCCCTACGCTCGTTGGGTGCCGGGCCAGGGGGGCCCGGCCGAGATCGGAGGCTCTCATGTCACAACAGGAACCCAGCGGCTGGGCGATCGGCTGGTCGGCGTTCGCCGCCTTCATGCTGATCATGATCGGCACCTTCCAGGCCCTGGCCGGGATCGCCGCCATCGCCAACGACGACAAGTTCGTCGTGACAGAGGATTACGTGATCAACCTGGACCTCACCCAGTGGGGGTGGGTGCACCTGATCCTCGGGATCATCATCTTCCTGGCCGGCCTGGGCATCTTCTCGGGCAACGTGCTGGCCCGGACCGTCGGGGTGATCCTGGCCATCCTCAGCGCCATCACCGCCTTCGTCTACCTGCCCATCCAGCCGGTCTGGAGCTCGATCCTCATCGCCGTGAACGTGGCGGTGATCTGGGCCCTGACCACCCACGGCCGCGACATCGCCGTCGAGGGTTGACCGACCCGGTCGGGGGCGGCGCCCGGGCACCCAGCCGCGGCCCCCCCCCCGCCCGGGGGGGGGGGGGGG
>CAYTJS010000014.1:0-24994 GCA_964438115.1 uncultured Iamiaceae bacterium | reverse complement strand
GGCCGAGGTGTGTGCCTTCCTCGCCGACCGGGCCGCCCGGGCCGTGGCCGCGGGGCTGCCGGTCGAGCGGGTGATGGTCGACGCCGGCCTCGACCTGGGCAAGACCCCGGACCAGTCCGCCCTGCTGCTCACCCACTCCGACGACCTGGCGGCCCTGGGCCACCCCGTCTTCCTGTCGGCGTCCAACAAGCGGTTCCTGGGCGAGCTGGTCGGCACCGAGGTCGACGACCGCCGTGAGGCGTCGTTGGCCGCCCACGCCCTCGGCATCGGACTGGGGTGCCGCATCCTGCGGGCCCACGACGTGAAGGGCTCGCGTCGGGTGGCCGACGTCATGGCCGCCATCCTCGAACGACGGGCGGCGGCGTGAGCGCCACCATCCTGCTGGTCAAGGGCGACGACGACGGCGTCCTGGGCGATGCCGTCCGCGACCGCACGGCCCGACTGCTGGGCGATCTCGACCCGGCCATGGCCCTCGATCGCATGGAGGGCGAGGACTACGAGCTGGCCGCCGCCGTCGACGCCGCCCAGACCATGCCGTTCCTCACCGACCGGCGGGTGGTGGTGGTGCGCCACCTGGCCCGCTTCTCCGCCGACGAGCTGGCGCCGCTCGTGGCCTACCTGGCCGACCCGCTACCGAGCACCGACCTGGTCCTGGTGTGGGAGCGGCCACCGGGCGCCCCCGGCCGCATGCCGGCGGTCCCCAAGCGCCTGAGCGAGGCCCTGGGCGCCGCAGGGGCCGAGGTGGTCGACACCTCGGTGGGATCGGGCAAGGCCCGCAAGACCTGGTTGGACGAGCGCCTGGCCGCCGGTGGCGTGGGCCTCGACCGGGGTGCCCGGGACCTGGTCGCGACCCACCTGGGCGACGACGTCGAGCGGGTCGGGGCCCTGCTGGCCATCCTCGAGTCGACCTACGGGACCGGGGCCCGGGTGGGGGCCGACGAGGTCGCCCCCTTCCTGGGCGAGGCGGGGACCATGGCCCCCTGGGCCCTCACCGACGCCATCGACCGGGGCGACATCGGCCTGGCCCTCGACCGGCTGGGGCGGATGCTCGGTGCCGGGGGGATGCACGCCCTGCAGGTCATGGCCGTGCTCACCAACCACTTCCGCCGCATCCTCGCCCTCGAGGGCGCCGACGTGCGGGGGGAGGCCGACGCGGCCCAGTTGCTCGGCCTCAAGGGCTCGACCTTCCCGGCCAAGAAGGCCCTGGGGCGGGCCCACCACCTGGGTCCCGACGGGGTGCGGCAGGCCATCGGCCTGCTCGCCGCCGCCGACGTCGACCTGCGGGGGCGCGTTGCGCTGCCCGACGAGGTGGTGCTGGAGGTCCTGGTGGCCCGCCTGGCCCGGCTCAGCCGGTAGCGGGTCGGTGGGCGGGGGCCCGGCGGCTCAGCCGGCCTGGGCGGCCACGCGCTTCTGCAGGCGGGACTTGCGGCGGGAGGCCTCGTTCTTGTGGATGACGCCCTTGGCCGCGGCCTTGTCGATGGTCTTCATCGCCACCCGCAGGGCCTCGTCGGCGTGCTCGCCACCGGCCTCGGCGGCCTTGACCCGGGTCCGCAGCTCGGAGCGGACGGCCTTGTTGCGGACGCGTCGCTTCTCGTTCTGACGGTTGCGCTTGATCTGACTGCGGATGTTGGCCATGACGGCCGTGGAGGATACCGGGTGCGGGGGCCGACGCCCTACCCTCGCAGCGGCACATGACCGACATCTCCCGCATCCGCAACCTCTGCCTGCTCGCCCACATCGACCACGGCAAGTCGACCCTGGCCGACCGCATGCTGGAGCTGTGCGGGGCGGTGGACGAGCGTGAGATGCGCGCCCAGTACCTCGACACCATGGACCTCGAGCGGGAGCGGGGCATCACCATCAAGCTCCAGAGCGTCCGGCTGGGGTGGCGCGACCACGTGCTGCACCTCATCGACACGCCGGGCCACGTCGACTTCGGCTACGAGGTCAGCCGTTCCCTGGCCGCCTGTGAGGGCGTGGTGCTGCTGGTCGACGCCGCCCAGGGGATCGAGGCCCAGACCCTGGCCAACTGCTACCTCGCCCTAGAGCACGACCTCGAGATCGTGGCCTGCCTCAACAAGATCGACCTGCCCGCGGCCGAGCCCGAGTTGCGGGCGGCCGAGATCGAGCACGTGCTGGGGATCCCGGCCGAGGAGATCCTGCGCATCTCGGCCAAGACGGGGGAGGGGGTCACCGACCTCCTCGACGCCGTCGTGGACCGGATCCCGGCCCCCACCGGCGCCGCCGGCGAGCCGCTGCAGGGGCTGATCTTCGACTCGCACTTCGACCAGTACCGCGGCGTGATCTCCTCGATCCGGGTCATGTCCGGGCGCCTCGAGACCGGCGCCCGGCTGTCCTTCATGCACGCCGGGGTGACCCACGACGCCGACGAGGTCGGCGTCCGCACCCCCGACCCGACGCCGGTGGCCTCGCTCGGTCCCGGCGAGGTCGGCTACCTCATCGCCGGCATCAAGGACGTGGCCGAGGCCCGTTCGGGCGAGACGGTGACCACCGCCAGCGACGGGGCCACCGAGCCGCTCGCCGGGTACCAGGATCCCAAAGCCATGGTCTTCTGCGGCCTCTACCCCGTGGTCGGCGACGAGTTCGCCGACCTCCGTGAGGCCCTCGACAAGCTCATCATCGACGACGCCAGCTTCAGCTTCGAGCCCGAGACCTCCGGCGCCCTCGGCTTCGGGTTCCGCTGCGGGTTCCTCGGGCTGCTGCACATGGAGATCGTGCGCGAGCGACTGGAGCGCGAGTTCGACCTGGCCCTCATCGCCACGGCCCCGTCGGTCGAGTACCGGGTGCGGACGACCAACGGCGAGGTGGTCGAGGTCGACAACCCTTCCGAGATGCCCGAGCCCGCCGAGATCGACCACATCGAGGAGCCCTGGCTCAAGGCGTCGATCATCACCCCGGCCAACTACACGGGGACCCTCATCGAGCTGTGCGAGAGCCGACGTGGGGACCAGCAGCGCATCGACTACCTCTCGCCCGAGCGGGTCGAGCTGGTGTACCGACTGCCCCTCGCCGAGGTGGTGACCGACTTCTTCGACCAGCTGAAGAGTCGCAGCCAGGGCTACGCCAGCCTCGACTACGAGCCCGACGGCTACGCCGCCTCCAACCTGGTGAAGGTCGACGTGCTGCTCAACAGCGTCCCGGTCGACGCCTTCAGCACGATCGTGCACCGGGACTCGGCCTACGACTACGGCCGCAAGATGGCGGCCAAGCTGCGCGAGCTCATCCCGCGCCAGATGTTCGACGTGCCCATCCAGGCCGCCATCGGGGGGCGGATCATCGCCCGCGAGACGGTCAAGGCCAAGCGCAAGGACGTGCTGGCCAAGTGCTACGGCGGTGACATCACCCGCAAGCGCAAGCTGCTCGAGCAGCAGAAGAAGGGCAAGAAGCGGATGAAGAGCATCGGCCGCGTCGAGGTCCCCCAGGAAGCCTTCGTCTCCGCCCTGAGGATTGACTGACGCGGCGATGGAAGATCGCCGTCATCGAAGGGTCCGGCGGGGGTGGGACCGCCGCGACGGGGTGTTCATGGTCACGTCATGTTCGGGGAATCCGGTCCCCGTACGTTGCCTGACGACCGGCGCGCCGTGCTGGACCCGTGCCGCGGACAGGAAAGGAGACGGGAGATGCCGCAGCCACCGACGGGGTGTGAGCGGCGGCAGGACGACGTCCTGAAAGAAGGCCGTCGCTCGTCGCCCGAGGACGAGATCGAGGGACTCGGCCTGCCCGAGATCGGGCGGCCGGTCCACCCCGAGTTCAGGGGGAGCCACCTGCCCGGTCCCGTGACCCCACTGGTGCCCGACCCTGCGGGGACGGCGCTCGGCAGGTAGCCCGGCCCCCTCCCGTCCGCCCGCCGCTCGTCCGTCCCGGAGCCGACCCCGACCCACCATGGACCTCGCCCAGTTCCTCACCGACATCCTCATCGTCCTCGTCGCCGCCAAGGCGGCGGCGGAGATCTCCGAGCGCATCGGCATCCCGGCGGTGGTCGGCGAGATCGTCGCCGGCGTCATCGTCGGACCCTCGGTCCTCGGCCTCGTCGACCACGGCGACGAGGTCCTGGTCACCCTCGGGGAGGTCGGGGTCATCCTCCTGCTCCTCGAGGTCGGCATGGAGATGGACCTCGGGGAGCTGGGCAAGGTCGGCAAGGCATCCCTGCGGGTGGCCGTGATCGGCGTGGTGCTGCCCCTGGTCCTCGGGTACCTGGCCATGGGTGCCATCACCGACGACGGCAACGTCAAGCTCTTCGTGGCCGCCGCCCTGACGGCGACGAGCGTCGGGATCACCGCCCGGGTGTTCGGCGACCTGCGGGCGTTGGCCACCACCGAGGCCCGGCTGGTCCTCGGGGCCGCGGTGGCCGACGACGTCATCGGCCTCGTGGTGCTCACCGTCGTGGTGCGCCTGGTGACCGAGGGCGGGGTGTCGCTGACCTCGGTCGCCGGCATCGTCGCCCTGGCCGTGGCCTTCCTCGTGGTCGGTGGTTTCGTGGGCCTGAAGCTGGCCGACCCGCTGTTCTCCTGGGTCGACCGGGTGTCGCGCTCGACCGGCACCCTGGTCGCCCTGGGCTTCGCCTTCGCCCTCGGCTTCGCCCGTCTGGCCGACGCCGCCAACCTGGCCCCCATCGTCGGCGCCTTCGTGGCCGGCATCGCCCTCAGCCGGGCCAAGGTCGCCCCCCGCATCCAGCGGGAGCTGGCCCCGGTCGGTCACCTCTTCATCCCCGTCTTCTTCCTGCAGATCGGCATCGACGCCGACGTGGGGGCCTTCTTCTCGCTCCCGGTCCTGGTCCACGCCGCCCTCCTCCTGGTGGTGGCGGTCGTGGGCAAGGTGGCCTCGTCGCTGGGTGCCTTCGGGAGTCGGGGGGACAAGGCCCTGATCGGCCTGGGCATGCTGCCCCGGGGCGAGGTGGGTCTGATCTTCGCCACCATCGGCCTCACGAACGGGATCATCGACGACGAGCTCTACGCCGCGTTGCTGCTCGTGGTGCTCGTGACCACCCTCATGACCCCGCCGTTGCTGAAGTACCGCTACGGCCGGCTGCGGACCGAGGTCACGCCTGCCGGTCCGCCGGCTGACACGCCACCCCCGGCGGGGGGCTGGCTCCGGGTGGCCGACGGCGAGATCGGCCTCGTCGCGTCGCCGCCGGTCGCCGCCGGGGGCATGGTCGGCCTGGAGGCCGCCATCCTCGCCGGTCGTCACCGTCCCGACCAGGGCCTGCTCGACTGGCTGGCCGACCTGTCCGACGACGCCTGGAGCTGGGACGCCGACTCCCGCGAGGCCATTCTCGAGGTCATCGAGCGGGGCAACGCCCGATCGTGGCGGTTCCTGCGCACGATCGGCCTGCTGGGCCGGATGCTGCCCGAGCTGGAGGAGGCGCTGGTCAACCGCGACGACCAGGTCGGCCTCGACGACACCACGTCCTACCGCCTGGTGTCCATCGAGCGGCTGCGCACCCTCGACGGCGACGACCCCCTGGCGCTGGAGGTCGGCCGCCTCGACGACGTCGACGCCCTCCTGCTGGCCCTCCTCGTGGTCGACGCCGCCGACGGTGGCGCCCGCCGGGCCGCCGTGGCCGCCGCCACCGCCGAGCGGCTCGGGTTCGATCCGGCCCGGGTGCGCCGGGTGGTGGCCCTGGCCGAGGACGGCGACGAACTGCTGTGGGCCGCCGCCCACCGGCCCGGGGCCCTCAGCGAGGGGGCCGTCCTGCCCCTGGCCGCCCACCTCGAGACGCCGGAGCGGGCCCGGGCCCTCTACGCCCTCACCGCGCTGCGGCAGGGCGGCCAGGAGCGATGGGAACGGGACCGCCTGGCGCAGCTGCACGAGTTGCTCCAGTCCGCCCTCACCGACGCCGGCCTCACCGCCACCGACGCCCGCAGCCTGGTCGCCCGCCGCCGCCAGGACGCGGTCGCCGCGGCCGGCGAGGCCGCCGCCGAGCGGATCGAGACCCTCCCCACGTCCTTCGTGCTGCGCTGTTCGGTCGACGAGCTGGCGGTGGTGGCCGGGCTGGTCGTCCCGGCACCCAAGGGCGACGAGGTCCGCTTCGCCGTCGTGCCCCGGTCCTCGCCGGCCGCCACCGGTCTCGCCGTGGCCGCCCGGGACCGCCCGGGCCTGCTCGCGGTGGTGTCGGGGGTGTTGGCCGACGGCGGCCTCGACGTGCGCCGGGCGGTGGTCGCCACCTGGGCCGATGGTGTGGCCGTGGAGCTCTTCGAGGTCGCCGGGGGCGCGCTGCCGCCGGTGGACGGGCTCCATTCGGGCGTGGTGGCCGGGCTGCGGGCCCCCATCGAGGGCGAGCCCCTGGAGGATGCGCTCGTCCGCTTCGACGCCGACGCCTCGCCCTGGCACACCATCTGCGAGGTCGAGGCACCCGACGAACCCGGCCTCCTGCACCGCCTGGCCACCGCCTTCGCCGCCGCCGGTGTCGACGTGGTGGCCGCCTCCATCGCCGAGCACGGTGACGACGCCGTCGACACCTTCGAACTGGTCGACCGGGACGGGGCCAAGCTGGGCCCGGCGCAGCAGGAGGAGGTGCGGCGGCGGATCACCGAGGGGGCGACCCTCCAGCGTCGGCGCTTCCGGGGGCTGGTCGCCCGCTGACAGATCGGCGTCAGCGACTCGTCAACAGATCGACACCGGGCGCTGACCCCGGCGTCACCGTGCGTTCGTAGCGTCGGTCCCATGACGATGGCGACCATGCGGCCCGCCGAGACGGTCACCCGCGGCGTCTCGCCGGCTTCCGTCGTCCACCTGCGTTGGCCCGAGGAGGACCACCGACGCCCCGACCTGGCGGCGATGGGTGTCCCTCGCCTGTTGCACGTGGCGGCCGGGAGCGCCCCGCCGCTCGACCTGGCCCGGGACGAGGACTGGGTACGCAAGCCGTCCACCGGTGATGACGTCCACCTCCGCGAAGTGGGCCTGGCCCACCGCCTGAACCTGGCCGCGCCGGGGGCGGGTTCGAGGACCGTCGCCCTCGAGGTCGACGAGGACGGCCTCGTCCGGTGGCAGGGGCGGTGGGTGGCCCTCTCCGCGGTCGAGGCGGCCCTGGCCCGGCCGCTCCTGGCCGAGGCCGGTCATTGCGTGCCCCGCGACGTGCTGGCGGCCGCCGCCTTCCCCGGCGAGGATCGCGACCTCCACAGCGTGGACCGGACCGTGCGGCGGGTGCGCCGCAAGCTCCTGGCCCTGGGGATCGCCGTCCATGGCATCACCGGGGCCGGCTACGTGGCCGACCCGACCCAGGTCCCCTGGTGACCGACGGGGCGTCGCCCCCTCGGTGAGCGCCCCGCTGGCACTCGGTACAATCGAGTGACAATGTCGACCGCTGCGGGAGGCCCCCACGGGCCCGGAGGCTCGGGAGGTCGGGGGTGAGTCGCCGAGACGACGCTTCGGGCCTGGACGATCGCAAGGCCGCCGTCCTGCGCGCCGTCGTCGAGGAGTACATCGAGACGGCCCAGCCCGTCGGCTCGGGTCACGTGGCCAACTCGGAGGCCCTGGCCGTGTCGGCCGCCACCATCCGCAACGAGATGGGCGTGCTGGAGCGGGAGGGGTACCTGCACCAGCCCCACACCAGTGCCGGGCGGGTGCCCACCGAGAAGGGCTACCGCTTCTACGTCGACAACCTGGCTCCGCCGGACCTGCAGTCCACCGACGCCGAGGAGGTCCGGGCCTTCTTCGACCGGGCCCACGGCGAGATCGAGCGCATGTTGGGCCAGACCAGTCGCCTGCTCGCCAACCTGACCAACTGCGCCGCCGTGGTCCTGGGCCCCCCGTACGACGCCAGCCGGGTACGGACCGCCCACCTGGTGGCTCTCACCGACCACCTGGTCCTGGTCGTGGTCGTCCTGGCCAACGGGGTGGTCGAGAAGCACACCATCGAGGTGGCCGACGCCGTCACCGAGGACCTCGTGGCCCGGGCCGAGGTCCACCTGATGGCCCATGTCGAGGGGCAGCCCACCGCCGACCTGGGCGCCGCCCCGCTCGCCGGCGACGCCGCCGTCGACGTGCTGGTGGCCACCGCCCTGGACCGGATGGGCGGCGACACCACCGTCCACGACGTCGAGCACGTCTTCGTCGACGGGGCCTCCCGTGTGGCCTCCTCCTTCGACGCCGTCGAGACGGTGCGCGAGATCCTGGGCATCCTCGAGGAGCAGCTCGTGGTGGTGTCGTTGCTGCGCGACGTGATGGGCCGGGGCCTGTCGGTGGCCATCGGCACCGAGACGGGGATGGCCCCGCTCGAAGAGTGCTCGCTGGTGGTCGCCCCCTACGAGGTCGGCGGGGCCCGGGCGGGCACCATCGGCGTGCTCGGTCCGACCCGCATGGACTACCCACAGGCGCTGGCCGCGGTCGCGGTCGTCAGCCAGCGCCTCAGCGACCGCCTGACCGAGGGTTGACGTGGCCGACTACTACGAGCTGCTGGGGGTCGGGCGCGACGCCACCCCGGAGGAGATCAAGAAGGCCTATCGGCGGGCGGCACGCGAGCACCATCCCGACGCCAACCAGGGCGACCCCGCCGCCGAGGCCCGGTTCAAGGAGGTCTCGGTGGCCTACGAGGTCCTCTCCGACCCCGAGAAGCGCAGCCAGTACGACCGCTTCGGCGAGGCCGGTGTGGGTGGCATGGGCGGGGACCCCTTCGGCGGCGCCAACGTCGCCGACATCTTCGACGCCTTCTTCGGCGGGGCGGGGGCCGGGCCCTTCGGGGGCGCCGGCCGCCGGGGCCCGACCGGCCCACCCCGCGGTGCCGACCTCGAGCAGACCGTCGAGCTGGACTTCGCCGAGGCCGTCTTCGGCGTCCAGAAGGACGTCACGGTGCGTACCGCCGTGCCCTGCGAGGTCTGCGAGGCCACCGGCGCCTCGCCGGGCACCTCGCCCCAGGGCTGCCCCGAGTGCGCGGGTACCGGCCAGGTGCGCAAGGTGCGCCAGTCGATCCTCGGCCAGATGGTCACCGCCGCCCCCTGCACCCGCTGCGGGGGGATGGGCATGGTCATCCCCGAGCCCTGCGGGGCCTGCGACGGCGAGGGCCGCAAGGTCGACGACCGCACCTACACCGTCGACGTCCCCGCCGGGGTGGACGCCGGGTCGACGCTGCGCCTGTCGGGCCGGGGGGCGGTGGGACCCCGGGGCGGCGCCGCCGGTGACCTCTACGTCCACCTCCGGGTGCGGTCCGACCCGCGTTTCGTCCGCGACGGCGACGACCTGACCACCATCGTGGGGTTGTCGCCCGCCCGGGCCGCCCTCGGTGCCGAGCTGGAGGTCGAGACCCTCGAGGGGGTCGAGGCGCTGAAGGTGCCCGCCGGCACCCAGCACGGCGACACCGTCCGGCTGAAGGGCCAGGGCGTGCCCCACGTCCGGGGCCGGGGCCGTGGTGACCTCTACGTCCGCTACGCCGTCACCGTGCCCACCGACCTCTCCGTCGAGGAGGAGGAGCTCTACCGGCAGCTCGCCGCCCTCCGCGGCGAGGAGGTGCTGCCCCCGCGCAGCGGGATGGTGGGCCGCATCCGCGACGCCTTCAAGTAGGCCCGCCGTGACCGGCCCCACGGGCGCCGAGGGGCCACTGGTGTACGTGGCCTCGGTCGATGCACTCGAGCTCGACGACGCCGACCGCCACCACCTGGGCCGGGCCCTCCGCCTCCGCCCCGGCGACCCCCTGGTCGTGAGTGACGGCGCCGGGGCGTGGCGGCGGGCCCGCTTCGGCCCCGAGGTCGAGCCCGAGGGCGAGGTCATCCGCGTGGATCGGCCGACGCCCACCCTCACCGTGGGTCTGACGCCCACGAAGGGTGACCGACCGGAGTGGGCGGTCCAGAAGCTCTCCGAACTGGCGGTGGACCGCATCCTCCTGCTGGTCACCGACCGGTCCGTCGTGCGCTGGGAGGGGAACCGCCTCGAGCACCATCTCGAGCGCCTGCGCCGGATCGCCCGCGAGGCGGCGATGCAGAGCCGGCGGGTCTGGCTGCCCGAGGTCGCCGGCACCGTCGCACCCGGCGCCGTCGCCGGCGCCGTGCTGGCCGATCCCGGCGGGCGACCGCCCCGGGCCGGTGACCACACGGTGCTGTGCGGCCCCGAGGGGGGCTGGAGCGACGAGGAGCGGGCTGCCTCCCCCGATCGGGTGGGCCTGGGCCCCCAGGTCCTGCGGGCCGAGACGGCGGCGGTGGCGGCGGGGACGATCCTCAGCGCGCTGCGTCACGGCCTGGTCCGGCCTGTCTGACCGCGCACGGTGGTTGATCGGCCCTCGGCCTGACGCGTAGAGTGACTCGGAGGTGGCGCGCCGACTGGGAGGTGTGCCCGTGGTCCCGATCGGGACAGGAGAGGGCGTAGGGGAGCATGGTCGCTGACATGGATCCGGCCGGGGAGTACGGCCGCAAGGTCGGGGAGCGCCTGCGCGCCATCCGCCGGCAGAAGCGCATGTCGCTGCAGGAGGTCGAGGCGGCCTCGGACCACGAGTTCAAGGCCTCGGTCCTCGGCGCCTACGAGCGCGGGGAGCGAGCCATCTCGGTGCCCCGGCTGCAGCGCCTGGCCCGCTTCTACTCGGTCCCGGTGGACCAGCTCCTGCCCGGCAACGCCATGCCCGACTTCGGCACCGGCAGCGGTGGGGAGGTCATCGACCTGACCGACCGGGCCCAGGCCAAGGCCGTCCTGGGCTCGATCACCATCGACCTGACCCGGCTCGAGGCGCTGAGCGGTCCCGAGTCCGACATGCTCAACCGCTACCTCTCGATGATCCAGGTGCAGCGCCAGGACTTCAACGGCCGGGTGCTCACCATCCGCCGGGACGACCTGCAGGCCATCGCCGCCATCCTCGGCACCGACATCGACGGGGCGCCCACCCGCCTGGGCGACCTCGGTCTGCGCCGCCCTCCCGGCTGACCCGCACGCCCGGCGTCGCTCCGTAGCCTCGACCCCGTGGGGTTCGGGGTCTACGTCCACGTGCCGTTCTGTGCCCGGCGCTGCGACTACTGCGCCTTCGCGGCCTGGGACGACCGCCACGACCTGACCGGGCCCTATCTCCGGGCCCTCCGGGCGGAGGCGGCCGGCGCCGCCCCGGACCTCCCGTCGGTCACCAGCGTCTTCGTCGGTGGCGGCACCCCGTCGATGGTCCCCGCCGCTGACCTGATGGCGGTGCTGGCCGAGCTGCCGCTGGCCCCCGACGCCGAGGTGACGGTCGAGGCCAACCCCGACACCGTCACCGCCGAACTGCTGGCCACCTACGTCGAGGGTGGGGTGAACCGCCTCTCGCTGGGCGTGCAGTCCATGGTGCCGTCGGTCCTCGCCACCCTGGGTCGGAGCCATGACCCGGCCAACGTCACCCGCAGCGTCGCCCTGGCCCGGGCCGCGGGCCTGGCCTCGTTCAACCTCGACGTCATCTACGGGGCGGCGGGGGAGACCCTCGACGACTGGCGGCGGACCCTCGAGGGCGTGCTGGCCCTGGACCCGCCGCACGTGTCGGCCTACGGGCTCACCGTCGAGGCGGGCACGCCCCTGGCCGCCGACGAGGCCCGGCATCCCGACGACGACGACCAGGCCGACAAGTACGAGCTGGCCGACGAGCTGCTCGGCGCCGGGGGCCTGGCCTGGTACGAGGTGTCCAACTGGGCCCGGCCCGGCCACGAGTGCCGCCACAACCAGCTCTACTGGTCCCAGGGGGAGTACCTCGGCCTGGGCTGTGCCGCCCACTCGCACCGGGGCGGGCGCCGCTGGTGGAACCTGCGCACGCCCGAGCGCTACGTCGAGGCGGTCGAGGCCGGGCGTCCCACCGAGGCCGCCGGCGAGCAGCTCGACCCCGAGGAGCGCCGCCTCGAGGGCCTGCAGCTGGCCGTGCGCCTGCGTCACGGGGTCCCCGCCACCGCCCTCCCCGTCGAGGAACTCGACGGCCTCGTCTCCATCGAGGGTGACCGGGCCGTGCTGACCCGCCACGGTCGGCTGCTCGCCAACGAGGTCGCCCTGCGCCTCCGTTAGGGGGGCCATGCCCCGTGTTCCCGGCGGCGCGCCCGCCAGGCTGGGGTGCGACCAGCGGGAGCGGTACTCCCTCGGATGGTCAGGTTGGCGCCGGTCGGCGACAGGTCACCGTCAGCTTGTTCACGCGGACGAAATGTTCGGGTGACCACCGGGAAATCTTCGTCCCCCACACTCCGGTCCAGTCACACCGACCCCGGAGGAGGGACCACCCGACATGGAGTTCGACACCGGCGCCATCGCCTGGGTGCTCGCGAGCAGTGCACTCGTGCTGTTCATGACGCCCGGCCTGGCGCTCTTCTACGGCGGCATGGTGAGGACCAAGAACGTCCTCGGCATGCTCATGATGAACGTCTACTGCATGGGCGTCGTGCCCATCGTGTGGGTCGTCATCGGCTTCACCCTGGCCTTCGGGGCCATGGGCGACGGCGGGTTCATCGGGAACCTGGACTACGTCTTCTTCAAGGACGTGTACACGATCCTGCCCGACGCCTTCGACCCGAACGGCTTCGCCGCCCTGACCATCCCGGTGCTGCTCTTCGCCGCCTACCAGCTGACCTTCGCGGTCATCACGCCGGCGCTGATGAGTGGGGCCGTGGCCGATCGCATGAAGTTCGCCGCCTGGGCCGTCTTCATCCCCCTGTGGTCGATCCTGGTCTACTCGCCGGTCGCCTCCTGGGTGTTCGGTGGTGGTTGGCTGGCCGACCTCGGCGCCCTCGACTTCGCCGGTGGCGCCGTCGTCCACATCAACGCCGGTGCCGGGGCCCTCGCCCTGGTCCTCATCCTCGGCCGCCGCAAGGGCTGGCCCGACCACCCCATGCCGCCCCACAACCTCACGATGACGATGCTGGGCACCGGAATCCTCTGGTTCGGCTGGTTCGGCTTCAACGCCGGCTCGGCCCTGGGGGCCAACACGGTGGCGGCCGCCGCCTTCATGAACACCTTCGTGGCCGCCGCCGCGGGCATGATCGGCTGGCTCCTCGTGGAGCGGGCCAAGGACGGCCACTTCACCTCGCTGGGCGCCGCCTCCGGTGCGGTCGCCGGCCTGGTGGCCATCACCCCCTGTGCCGGCTTCGTGGGCGGGCTCTCGCCCATCGCCATCGGCGCCGCCGCCGGCGTGGCCTGCTACTTCGCCATCCAGCTGAAGTACCGGTTCAAGTACGACGACAGCCTCGACGTGGTGGGCGTGCACCTGGTCGGCGGCATCGTCGGCTCGCTGCTGCTCGGCTTCTTCGCCGACTCGACCATCAACGAGCTGGTCGTGAACGAGGGCCTGTTCCTCGGTGGCGGCACCGACCTGCTGGTGGACCAGATCATCGCCACCGTGGCGACCCTGGCCTTCTCCTTCGTGGTGACCTTCCTCATCGCCAAGGCGCTGGATGCCACCATCGGGCTGCGGGTGAGCGAGGACGAGGAGCAGGTGGGCCTCGACCAGACCCAGCACGCCGAGAGCGGCTACATCCTCGAGCTGGTCTGAACCGGCGGACGAAAGGAACCAGACGACATGAAGCAGATCACCGCAGTCATCAAGCCCTTCAAGCTCGACGAGGTGAAGGACGCCCTCAAGGCAGCCGGGGTCACCGGCATCACCGTGAGCGAGGTCAAGGGCTTCGGCCGCCAGGGCGGACACACCGAGGTGTACCGGGGTGCGGAGTACCAGGTGGACCTGGTGCCCAAGGTGCGCCTGGACGCCGTGGTGGACGACGCCGCGGTGGCCGCCGCGGTGGACGCCCTCGTGGGGGCGGCCCGCACCGGTGAGATCGGCGACGGCAAGGTGTGGGTCACCACCGTCGACGAGATCACCCGCATCCGCACCGGCGAGAAGGGGGCCGACGCCGTCTGACGGTCGGGCCGGCGCGGGGAGGGCCGTCCCTCCCCGCGCCCCCCTCGTGCTGTCAGACAACCGTCAGGAAGCTGACGCAGACCTGCCACGTGGGCCACACACCCGGGCAACATCGACCTCCTACCGTTCTTCCCATGGCGACTCTCATCACTGCGATCATCAAGCCCCACAAGCTCGACGACGTCCGTTCCGCCCTGCACGACGCCGGTGTCGACGGCCTCACCGTGTCGGAGGTGCAGGGCTACGGGCGTCAGCGCGGCAAGACCGAGACCTTCCGGGGCACCGAGTACCAGGTGGCCTTCGTCCCCAAGGTCAAGATCGAGGCGGTGGTCGGTGACGGCACGGTCGACCAGGTGCTGGACGTGATCACCGACGCGGCGGCCACGGGCAAGATCGGCGACGGCAAGATCTGGGTCTCCGAGCTCGGTCGGGTCCGCCGGATCCGTACCCGTGAAGAGGGCGACGAGGCGATCTGAGGGATCGGTCCCCGATGGACGACCTCGACCACCCGCCGGTCAGCCGTCGCCTCATCCCGCTGTCGTGGGGTGGCCGGTGACGACCATGAGCGACCCGACCCTCAGTGGTGCGGCGGTCGCCCTCGTGCGCTGGCCCGGCGAGGAGGAGCGCCTGGCCCGCCTGCGGGCCGACGGCCAACCTCGCCTCCTGCTGGTCGAGGGGGATGCCGCCCCGCCCCTGCCCGCCGACGACCTCGAGGACTGGATCCGGGTGCCCGCCCCCGAGCTGGACATGAGGGCCCGGCTCGAGTCGCTGGAGCGCCGCCTCCGGGACCGGGGCACCGAGCGCCCCGAGTTGGACGAGGACGGCGTTCTGCGGGTCGGTCGCAGCTGGGTGTCGTTGCCACCGGTCGACCACCGACTGGCCGGCGCCCTGCTCGCCCGCTTCGGCGCCGTGGTCAGCCGTGAGGCCCTGGCCCAGGCCGGTTGGCCCGGCGGGGCCCCGGCCCGCAACGCCCTGGACGTGCACATCCTGCGCCTCCGCCGGCGGCTGGCGGCGGTCGGCCTGGTCATCCGCACGGTGCGGTCCCGGGGCTACGCCATGGACTTCGCCGACCCCGACCCCAGGACGCCCTGACCTCGGTCATCCGTCGACGGGCCCGGTGACGTACCGGGGCGGACCGTCGGGACGAGGGGGATGGAACATGCGTCGGATCGCCGTGGTGATGGCCCTGGTGGCCCTGGTGCTGGTGGGTTGCGGGGACGACGGGGAGGAGGCGGTGACGACGTCGGCCCCGGCCTCCGACACGACGGCCGCCCCCGTGGAACCCTTCGCCTTCGCCGTGACCTCGATCGACTTCGGTTACGAGCTGGCCACCGCCGAGGTGCCGGCCGGCCCGGTGCTGGTGACCCAGACCAACGAGGGGGCCGAGGCCCACCAGGTCACGTTCCTCCAGCTGGAGGACGGCCAGACGCCGGACGCCCTCACCGAGCTGATCGCCACCGAGACCGACGCCGCCCTGGCTCCCGACGTCTGGTTCGGCGGCCCCAACGCCGTCCCCGGTGGCGAGTCGAACACCGCCCTGGTCGACCTGGTCCCGGGGGAGTACGTCGCCTACTGCTTCCTGCCCGGCCACGCCGAGCAGGGCATGGTCGAGCCCTTCACCGTCACCGGCGAGGCCCCGGCGCCGACCACCGAGGTCGAACCCGACTCGACGGTGACGCTCCGGGACTTCGGCTTCGAGGTACCTGACGGCTGGGACGGCCAGGGCACCGTAGCGGTGGTCAACGAGGGCCCCCAGCCCCACGAGCTGACCATCAACAACCTGGACGGCACCGCCGCCGGCGGTCTCACCGCCATCGCTTCCGGCTCCTCGGGCCTGATCGACCTCGACCTCGCCCCTGGTGACTACCAGCTGGTCTGCTTCGTGGCCGACCCCGAGACGGGCCAGCTCCACATCCAGCTGGGCATGCAGCAGGACCTCACCATCAGCTGAACGGCGGCCGGACGAGGCGCTGCCCCGGGAGCAGCAGGTCGGGGTCGGTGGGGTCGACCAGCCGGTCCCGGTTGGCCTCGACGAGGCGGACCCACCACGCGGCGGTCTCGGCGGTGCTGGCCGGTCGACCCAACCGACGGGAGACCTCGTCCTCGGCGATGGACCAGAAGCTGTCCCCGGGGGCGACGGTTCGATCGATGACCGTCGTCGGCGCCGGGTGTGATGCGGCCGCGTCCGCAGGCGGCGGGGCAGGTGCGGGGGGTGGCAGCGGCTCCGGAGCAAGGGCGGGAACTGGTCGGTCGGGCGACCGGGGGGCGGTCCTGACCGGTACGACGGTCGGTGGCCTGGTGGGGGCAGGAGGGTTCGGCGTCGACGGGGCCAGGACGGGTGGAGACCCGTCGACGGCCGGCGCCGGGGCGGTGGTGGGCGCCGGGCGGAGCACGGGAGCGGGATCGGCGGCGACCGGCGGCGCCGCCAGCGCCGTGAGGCCGAACGACAGGGTGGAGATCCCGACCAGGCGTCGGACCCGACCGGCGAGACCCGAGGCCCCCCAGCCGGCCAGGGCCCGCCGCAGGCGGGCCGGGATCCCCGGGAGGGCGGCCAGGGCGGCCAGCAGCAGGACCAGGCCGACGTAGGCGGCGAGGCCGGCCAGCAGGAGGCGGACGCCGAAGACGGCGAGGTCGAGGCCGACCGTGGCCGGAGGGGTGAGGGGACCGGCTCGCGGCAGGTCCCGGGGAACGAGCGCGAGTGCGGCGCCGAGGCCGGTGCCACCGGCGAGGAGTGGCCGCACGACGGCGGGGCGGCCCGTCACGGGACGGCCACCGATCGCACCCGCCCGTCGGGCAGGGCCACGGCGAGGCGGGTGCACGGCGGGTCGGCCGTGGTCG
Organism: uncultured Iamiaceae bacterium; assembly: GCA_964438115.1. Lineage (GTDB taxonomy): Bacteria > Actinomycetota > Acidimicrobiia > Acidimicrobiales > DATDAH01 > DATDAH01. Next base: position 8,364 of record CAYTJS010000014.1, on the reverse strand, counting down.
CCAGTGACCGGGCGCCGGGCACCGTGACGACGGGGACGGCGGCGACCGGTCCGTCGGGGTCCCACCGGGGGAAGTGCCAGACCTCGCCCCGCCCCCGCCGCAGCAGGACGAGCGTGCTGCGGCCGTCGCAGTCCCAGTCACCCAGGGTCAGGTCGTTGCCGGGCCGACCCACGCGGAACCGGGCGCCGTCGACGTCGAGCCGACCCGGCGCCACCCGCACCCGCTCGGGGCACGGGTCGTCGTCGAGCTGGACGAGCCGGCCCGGCTCTGGTCCGGTGGGGCACCCGGCGTCGACCGGGAGCGCGGTCGTGGCGGGCGGTGCCGCCGCCGGGGAGGGCGGGTCACCGGTCGCGCCGGCGTCGGGCCCGAGCGCCGACGCTCCGCCGAACACCAGCACCACCGCCCCGAGCAGTCCCAGTCCGCCGGCGACGACCGTGCCGCCGGATCGCCGCCACGACCCGGGCCGGGGTGATCTCCACCGCCGGCGCGGTGGGTGGAGGACGAGCACCAGCCGGTCCAGGAGGGCGGCCAGGGAGCCGACCCGGTCGATGGCCTCGGTCGGGGCGGGGTCCGCCGCGGTGACGCCGGGCCCCGGGGCCCCGATGGCGTCCCGGACCGCGGTGGCCAGGGCCCGGGCCGAGGGACGGCGCCGCGGGTCGTCGTCGGTGGCCTGGTCGGCGATGGTCAGCAGCGCCCGGTGGCGGTACCCGACCCAGGGGACGCGTCGCCACGGCCGGCGGTCGGGGATGGGTTCCTCCTCGAGCTCGGGGTCGAGGCCGGCGCGCAACACCTGTCCGATACCGGCGACGTCGTCGGCGGGTGTCCCGTCCGGTGTCGGGGCCGGACTGCACAGGACGGTGCCCTGGCCGGCGACCAGCACGTGCTCGGGGCGGATCGCGCCGTGCACGAAGCCCTCGGCGTGGAGGTCGGCCACGGTGTCGGCCAGGTCGGCGACGAGGCGACCGACCCGCTCCGGTCCGAGCGGGCCGGCGACGTCGAGGGTCCGGGCCCCGACGTAGTCGGTCACCAGGATCGGTCCGTCGTCGCCCTCCCGCAGTTCGACGAGCCGGACCAGTCCCGCGTGCGAGGACGTGGCCAGCCGGGCGGCCTGGGCCCGGATGCGCTCGGCGCCACCCGGCCCCGTGGGTCGCTTGCAGGCGAGGGTCTGGTCACCCACGGTCTCGACCCGGACGTGGGTGCTCACCGTGACACGGCCCGGGCCGCCACCTGGCTGCGCACGGTGATCGGGCGACTGGCGGCCCGCACCGCCCGGCTCAGCAGGACGGGGACCCGGGCCGTCACCGTGACGACGACGGTGACCGGGTCGGACAGTCGGGTCGACACCACGAGGTTGTCGAGCAGAGGGTGTGGTGTCGCCCGGGACCGTGATCGGGCGAGCCTGGCCACCCGGGTGGGATCGAGGCGATAGCCGGCCCCGGACCGCAAGGCGGACTCGTCCAGTCCGACGGTCGCGCCGTCGGCGGCGATGGCGGCGGCGAGGTCGTCGGCCTGACGTTGGGCCAGGTGGGCAGCCGCGAGGTCGACGGTCACGGCCGCCAGCGCCACCACGACGAGGAGCAGCGACGGGAACAGGAGCAGGGTCGAGCCGTGCTCCCCGGAGCGCCCGGCGACCTTCATGGCAGAGGGCAGGGCGCCACCCCGGGCAGGTGGTCCCGGAAGGGGTCGATGAGGCGCGTGTGGGTGGCCGTGGCCCGCTGGGGACCCCTGAGCCCGAGCCACGGCAGGCTCAGGCCGGGGACACGGACGGTCACCCTCGCGGTCACCGGCTGGCAGCGGCGCCACGGGTCGTCGAGCCCGGTGACGGTCACCTCGTCGGTTCGGCGGCCGCCGTGGTCGACGACGGTGACGGCGGCGTCCCGGGCGGCACGACCGCCGTCGACGGGGTTCGGGGCGCCGACGTAGGTGGCGGCGGCCTCCCGGGCCGCCGTCGAGGCGGTGAGCCCGGCGTCGATCACCGCCCACGACCGGGCGACCAGGAGGACGCCGACGGTGATCACGAGGAGGGCGAAGGGCACGGTCTCGATCCCCGCCACCTGCCCACGGTCCCCTCGGAGGCGTCCCGTCACGACCCGACCTCTCGACGCACCTGGACGCCACGGACGAGCGGGTCCCCGAAACCGCGAGGTCCGGTGCTGCGGCCGCTCACGGTCACCCGCACCGAGGTCGAGGTCACCGAACCCTGGATCAGGACCTCCGAGCCCAGGGAACCGACGAGCCGGTGTCGGACGGTCGGCCACGACGCCGGGTCGACGGCGACCTCGCGGGCGGCGTCCGTGGTGATGGCGGTGATGGCGGTGGCGTGGTGGAGGCGGGCCAGGACACCGACCGATGGGAGCAGGACGGCCATCACCACGGCGACACCGAGGGCGGCGCCGAGGGTGCCGGCGCCCCGTTGATCTCGTGGTCTCATCCGCCGATCTGCTCGATCTGCTCGTTGGTCCGGGCCTCGGCCGTCGTCCAGAGCTGTTGGAAGCCGACCCACATGAGTGCGCCCAGGAAGGCGACGACGAGGACGGCGATGGCCGAGGAGATGACCCCCTCGCCCCGGTCATCGCGCCATCGGGTGGTGACGGAGGGGCGGACCGAGGGGTGACGGGCGGGCATGGCGACTCCTTGGTCAGGCCTCGGCGAGGAGGCGGAGGGCATCGAGGAAGGGCACGAGGAGCAGGAGGGAACCCGGCAGGAGGGTGGCCACCGTGACGGGAACCCAGACCTGTTGGGCCCGGCGTTCGAGCCGGGCGAGGAGCTCGCGGTGGGCGTCATCCCGCAGGGCCTGGGACTCCTGGTCGACGAGCGCGGCGAGATCGGGGGTGCCGTCGGCGAGCAGGAGCACGCCCACCAGGCGCCGGACGCCCTGGGCGCCGGCGTCCTCGGTCCAGGACCGGAGGGCCTCGTCGAGCGGGGTCCCGCGGTCGAGGCGGGCGGTGAGACGACGGAGGTCGGCCGCCACCTCACCGCGGCCGTGGGCAGCCGTCTCGGCGAGGGCGACGGCGAGCGAGCGGCCGGCGTCGAGGCGGACGGCGAGTTGCTCGGCGATCACCGGGAGCTCTTGCTCGACCAGGTCACGCCGGCGTCGGTCCGCTCGAGCGAGCACCTGGTCGTGCCCGGCCACGACGGCGACGGGCGCGGCCAGCACCACCGCCAGGAGCGCTCCCGTCGGCAGGGGCCATCGGCCCGAGGCGACGGTGAGGGCGGCCAGCCCGAGGGCCAGCACGGCCTGACCGAGTTGTCGGCGGCGGAAGCCGTCGGCATCGAGATGGTGGCCGGCCCGGCGGAGGCGGACGTCGAGGGGCTCCGTGCGGGCGGTGAGGCGGGCGGCGGGCTGGTCGAGGCGGACGGCCAGGGTCGCCACCAAGGACGCCCAGGGTCCGACGTGGTCCTGCCGGTCGGGCGTGAGCAGGTGGCGACCGACCCGGTCCACCAGCCGGGGCCGGTGGCCCCACGGAAGGGCGCCGACGACCAGGGTGGCCCCGATCCCTGCCACCAGGGCCCCCACCACGTGGGTCACGCCAGCGACCGCCGCTCGGGGGGCAGGGCGAGGAGATGACCGGCCCAGATCCAACAGCCACCCACCATCACCGCGGCCATCACGCCGACGAGCTGACCGGCCGGGGTGGCGAAGGCGGCCCGGCCGGTGCCCACGGCCTGTCCCGCCAGCGCCATCCCCAGCGGCACGAGGAGGACGAAGCGGCGGGCGAACCGAGCGCCGGCGAGGCGGGCGGCGGCCAGGTCCCGGGCCTCGAGGTCGCGGCGGCGGTCCTGGGCGAGGCGCTGGAGGCGGCGCCCGAGGTCGGGGCCGGTCGCACCGTCGATGACCGCGAGGGTGTCGGTCACCAGGTCGGTGGTGGCGTCGGCCGCGCGGTCCCGCACGGCTCGGAGCAGGCGCCCGGTGTCGGCCGACGAGGCCCAGGCGGCGGCACCGGCCCGGAAGGCGTCCCGGAACGGCTCCGGCTGATCCTGGCCCGCCTGCAGGAGCGCCCGGGGCAGCGACCGGCCACCGTTCGTGACCAGGACCCGGACCTCGTCCAGCACCGCGGGCCACCGGCGGCGGGCCTGGTCGTGGCGGGCGTCGGCGAGGGTCCGTCGGCCGCGGGCGACGCAGGTGGCGGCGACCAGACCGACCCCCAGCGCTGCCGGCCCCCCGACGAGGAGGAGGCCACCACCGGAGCCCACGACGAACGCGGCCAGGGTGACCGGGTGGAGCCGGGGTCCCCGGCGTCGTCGGGGCAGGGCGCGGGCCCGGGGCGCGGTGAGGAGGTGGGCCCCGGTGGCGGCGAGGAGACCGAACGCCAACGACGTCATGGCCCGTTCACCCGGGTGCGGTCCGCGGGGTCCAGGACGGCGGCGAGGTCGACCCCCCGTTCCGCGCACCGGCGACCGAGTCGGGTGGGTACGGGACCGCTGCGCTCGAGGGGTGAGTCAGGTCCCGGTCGGGTGAGCAGCGGGGTGGTGGTGAACCGACCGGTGGCCGTGTCGGCCACCGGGTCCTCGACGGCGACCACCTCGGCGACCCGCGGGCCGTCGGGGCCCCGCTCGCAGTGGACGACGACGTCGACGGTGTCGGCGACGAGGGCGGTGAGGGCCTCGGGGCCGAGATCGCGGGCCCGCTCCGAGAGCTGGCAGACGAACCGGAGCCGGGTGAGCGCACCGCGGGCCGAGGCGGCATGGATGGTCGTCGCCCCTTGGACGCCTGACGACAGGGCGAGGAGGAAGGGGAGGGCCTCACGGTCCCGGACCTCGCCGACCACGGCGATCTCGGGCGCCATGCGGAGGAAGGCCGAGGCCAGGTCGCGCAGGTCGACGGCCGGCCGGTCGGGGCGGGGACCCCGGGTCTGCATGCCGGCCACGTTGGCGAGGGGCACCTGGGCCTCCACCACCTCCTCGGCGATGACCACGCGGGCGCGCGGGTCGAGCTCGGCGAGGCAGCAGGAGAGCAGCGTGGTCTTGCCGGCGCCGGGCCGGCCGGAGACGATCAGGGTCCGCCCGGCGCGGACCAGGGCCGCCAGCAGTTCGGCGGTGGCGCGGTCGAGGGTGCCCCGGTCGATCAGGTCGTCGAGCCGGCGGTACGCCACCCCGGTGAACCGACGGATGTTGACCATGGTGTGCCCGCCGCGGCTCAGGTCGCGATGGACGATGTGCAGCCGCGAGCCGTCGGGCAACTGGGCGTCCTGGAGCCCCAGGGTGGGGTCGAGCCGCCGTGGGGCGCCGGGCACCTCGTCGAGGATCCGGGCCAGCACCCGACGGACGTGGTCGTCGTCGTGGAAGGCGTCGTCGTGGGGTCCGTCCGGGCCTTGGTGCCGGCGGACGAAGAGGGCGTCGGGGGCGTTGACCATGATCTCCCAGACGTCGTCGTCCTCGAGCAGCGGACCCAGCGGCCCGTAGCCGACGAGGTTGCGGACGACCCGGTCGACGTGATCGCCGTCGAGGGCGACGGGCCGGCGACCCAGTCGGTGCTCGGCGTTCCACTGGTCGACCACCTCGGCCACGAGGCGGCCGAGGACGTCGTGGCGGGTCGTGTCGTCGAGGTCGAGGTCGAGGTCGTCGGCCCGCCGGCGGGCCTCGGCCACGACGAGGGCCAGCGGGGTCGTCATGGCGCCGTCGCCGGGCGCCCGGCCACCGGGCCCGCGGCCCGGACGAAGCGGGTGGGCAGCGGGCCGGCCCGCCGGACCGCGGGCTCGATGCGCCGGTCGTAGGGCAGGCAGGCGGGCACGGCCCAGCCGTCGCCGTCCACCAGGTCGAGGAGTCGGGCCACTTCCTCGGCGAGGGCGCGGCGTCGGGGGCGGGGGCCGGGCACCCGGTTCAGGACGGGCCGGATCCCCGGGCGCGGGATCCCGCTCCGTCCGAGGTCGAGCAGGGCGGAGGCCAGGCGGTGGATCCCGGTGGTGCTGCAGTCCCCGACGACGACGACCTCGTCGGCCGCGGCCAGGGCGGCCGAGGCGAGCGGGTGACGGTCGTCGCCCACGGATCGCCGGGACAGGGGTGGGCCGAGTGCGCCGGCACCCACGTCGGCGACGACGATCCCGGGCCGGCGACGGAGGCCGTCGAGGGCCGCCGTGGCGACCGGGGCGGGAACGTCGGGGCCGTCGACCCGTGTCCCGCCGGTGAGGAGCGCGTACCCGGCCCCGACGGCGACCGTCGGTAGCGGATCGTCGGGGGCGGTGGCGGCGAGGGTCTCGGTCAGGTCGGTCCGGTGCATCCCGTCACCGGGGATGCCGTGGCGGACGTGTTGGTCGGCGTCGAGGGCGAGATCGGCGAGCACGGTGGGGACGGCAGCCGCCAGATGGGTGGCGAGGGCCTGGGCGACCGTCGAGGCCCCGGCCCCCGTGGGACCCGTCACCACCACCAACCGACCCGGGGGCGGGCCAGGGGTGGCCCGGTCCCGGACCGGGAGGTCCCGGACCGGGCGTCGACGGTCGGCCGCGGCCAGGATCCGGGCCAGGTGGGCCGACCCGAAGTCGGCGGGGAGGAGGATCTCGAACGAGGTCGGGGTGGTCCCGACCGCGTGGTCGTCGTCGATGGCCCCGTCGCTCACGGCGACGGCGGTGACCCCCCGGACCCGGGCCGCCGTCGCCAGGCCCGGGTCGGTGCGCCAGTAGCCGAGGTCGGCCAGGGCGAGGACCGGGGGTGGGGTGTCGGCGTCGAGGCGGCCCCGGAGGTCGACGGGGTCCACGCAGGTGGTCACCCGTGCCGCCAGCTCGGCATGGGCGGCCCAGCCGGCGACCGCCCGTGGCCAGGCGGCACCGGGCCGGCCCAGGGTGACCACACCGGGCCGGGTCACCGGCCGTCGCCCCCGGGCCGGACCACGGTCAGCCGGCCGTTGTCCACGGCGGCGACCACCTGGGTCAGGTCGCCGGGGTCGGGGACGCGCAAGGTGAGCACGAGGTCGGTCGGTCCGGCCAACAGGCCGTCACCGGGACGGCCGACAGCGAGGACGAGGGCTCCGGTGGCGACCCGCCGGGTGGGGCCCACCGGGAACGAGGCGAGCAGGTCCACGACCTCGCCGGGACGGAGGTCACCGGCGAGGGCCCGTTCGGCCGGTACGGCCACCGCCACCTCGGCCCCGGGGGGACCCGGGGTTGCGGCCGGCGTGACGTGGGAAGCCAGCAACGGCTCACCCGGGGCGAGGGGGGCGAGGGTGCGGGCGCCCACCAGCTCCTCGGGGTCGGCGAAGGTCCGCTCGAGGGTGGCCGGTGGCAGATCGCCGACGACGAGGGCGAGGTCGTCGGCCGCGAGCACCGCCCCCGGGGGTAGGGCCCGGCCCGCGGCCACGAAGCCGTCCGGCGGCGGCCCCCCGGCGGCGGCGTGGGCCTGGGCCACGCCCAGGAAGGACAGGGCGACGAGGGCGCCACCCGCCACCGCCCGAGGGGTGACACCCGAGCACCCCCATCGGGTGAGACCGGAGAAGGATGGAAACTTCACGAAAGGGTATGATAAGTGACGATCGAGCACCTTTCAAGGGGTTTCGGTCCCCCCTGAATCCCTCGGGGTATCCACGACCCTCCTCGGGTGTCCGGCTACGGTCGGGGCATGGCAGAGCAGATCGAGTGGCTGAGCACGGCGGAGGCCGCGGGGCGCCTCGGCATCACCCCGCGCACGCTCTACCGCTTCCTGGACGAGGGGCAGCTCCCGGGCTACCGCTTCGGCCGGGTCATCCGCCTCCAGGCCAAGGACGTCGACGAGTTCATCGAGCGCAGCCGCATCGAGCCCGGCACCCTCGAGCACCTGTACCCGGACACCAACCCGGTCCGGGGCGGCGACGAGGGCGACGCCTAGCCGGTGAACCCCCGGTCCGGCGCCGGCGGGGCTGGGTAGGCTCTGCCCCGCGCCCATGCCGTCGCCCGCCGTCAAGATCCACGTCCCCGGGAACCACCTGATGGTGGGCCTGCTGGGGGAGCGCGACGAGCTGTTGCGCCTGGTCGAGGCCGCCTTCCCCGAGACCGACATCCGGGTCCGGGGCAACGAGATCGCCATCGAGGGCGACGACACCGAGGCGGTGGGCCGACTCTTCGAGGAGCTGGTCATCCTCCTCCAGCGGGGCCACGCTCTCGAGCCCGCCGAGGTGGTGCGCACCATCGAGATGATCCGGGCCGACGAGCGCCCCTCCGAGGTCCTCACCGCCGAGGTCCTGCGGGGCGTGAAGGGCAAGGCGGTCCGGCCCAAGTCCTCGGGCCAGAAGCGCTACGTCGACGCCATCCGCGACAACATCATCACCATCGGCATCGGCCCCGCCGGCACCGGCAAGTCGTGGCTGGCGGTGGCCACCGCCGTGCAGGCGCTCCAGGCCAAGACCGTCGAGCGCATCATCCTCACCCGCCCCGCCGTCGAGGCGGGCGAGCGCCTGGG
>CAYTJS010000013.1:0-25326 GCA_964438115.1 uncultured Iamiaceae bacterium | reverse complement strand
GGGGGCGAGGGCGGCGTCGAGCACGGTCACCAGGTCGGCGGGGGCCACCGCCAGCTCGAGGCCCCGGCGCCCACCGCTGACGAAGATGGTGGGGTGGTCCTCGGCACCGGCGTCGAGCACGGTGGGCAGGCGTCTGCGCTGCCCGAAGGGGCTGATGCCGCCCTGGACGTAGCCGGTCGTGCGCTCGGCCCGGCCGACCTCGGCCAGCGTCGCCTTCTTGGCCCCCAGGGCGGCGGCCGCCGCCCGCAGGTCGACCTCGGCGGTGGCGGGGGCCACGACCACGGCCAGCCGGGCGGGGTCCTGGTCGAGGGCCACCACCAGCGTCTTGAACACCCGGGCGGGATCGAGGCCGAGGGCCTCGGCGGCCTCCTGGGCGAACCCGCCGCCGCCGCCGCCGGCCCGGTACTCGTGGACCCGGTGGTCGACCCCGGCCCGGGAGAGGGCGGTGATCGCCGGCGTGCCCTTGCCGCTCACGCCGCCGTCACCTCGGGCAGATGGTGGACGGCGAAGTTGACCGACCGGGCGATGAAGCAGAGTGCCGGGACCTCGTGGTGCAGGGCCACGGCGGCGTCGACCATGGCCGGGTCGGCCACGGTGACCCGGGGCCGGAGGGTGACCGAGGTCAGCTCGCCGGAGCCGTCGCGGTGGGTGGCCATCTCGCCGTGGGCATGGTCCACGTAGTCGGTGACCACGACGCCGTTGGTGGCGCACAGGTGGAGGTAGGTGAGCAGGTGGCACTGGGACAGGGCGGCCACCACCAGCTGCTCGGGGTTCCAGCGGGTGCGGTCGCCCCGGAACGTGGGGTCCGAGGACCCCGGGAGGTCGGGGGGACCATCGGCGCTGACCACGTTGTCCCGCCGGTAGCCGCGGTAGGTGGCGGTCCCCTCACCGTCGTCGCCGGTCCAGGTGACGGTCACGTCATAGGTGTGCACCGGTCCAGTCTCGCCCCCGATGTGGTGCACGTCACTGGGGTTGCCTGGAACTCCAGGGGCGGTTCGACCGACACTTCAGGTGTGGACGCTGCCCAGGTTGCCGACCTCCTCGGCACGATGGCGACCGCGGGCGTCGCCCTGCTGGTGGTGCTGGCCCTCGTCCGGGTGGCCGCTCCCGGCCGTTTCGAGGCGGTGCGGGCCACCGTCGCCGGCCACGGTCCGGCCCTCGGGGCCGTCGTCGCCGTCGTGGCCATGGTGGGCAGCCTCTGGTTCTCGGAGGCGGCCGACTTCCCGCCCTGCCAGCTGTGCTGGTACCAGCGCATCGCCATGTATCCGCTCGCCGTCATCCTCACGTTGGCCGCCGTCCGCCGCGACCCGGCGGTGCGGCCCTACGGCATCGCCCTCGCCGTCGTCGGCCTGGGTGTCAGCGCCTGGCACAACGTGATCGAGACCTTCCCCGACCTGCACGCCGGGAGCTGTGACCCGACCAACCCCTGCACCATCCGGTGGGTGGAGGGGCTCGGGTTCTGGACCATTCCGCGGATGGCCTTCGTGGCCTTCGCCCTGGTCCTGACCGCCCTGGTGATCGACCGCCCGACCCGTGACCCCCGAGAGGACCCCACCCCATGAGCCGCCCCGGCACCTACACGCCCCCACCCCCGCAGAAGGCCTCCTTCCCGATCCTGCCCGTCGTCCTCATCGGCGTGGGCCTCGTCGTGGCCATCGGCCTGGCCGTGGCCCTCTTCGGTGGCGACGACGACGAGTCGTCGTCCTCGACCGACCTGGCCGCCTTCGCGCCGGTGACCGTGGAGGGCGACGCCCTGCCCGAGTTCACCGAGACCGAGGGGGACCCCGCCCAGGGCCTGACCGCCCCGATCGTGGAGGGCGAGACGCCCGACGGCCTGCCCAACCAGATCGGCGGGCCCGGCGAGCCGTCGGTGGTGGCCTTCCTGGCCCACTGGTGCCCCCACTGCCAGGCCGAGCTGCCGGTCCTGGTCGACCTCGAGGCCGAGGGCGCCTTCGAGGGCATGCGGACCATCGCCGTGCTCACCGGCACCAACGCCGACGCCCCCAACTACCCGCCCGCCGAGTGGCTGATCGACGAGGGGTGGCAGGGTGACGTGCTGGTCGACGACGAGTCCGCCACCGCGGCCACCGCCTGGGGCCTGGCCGGCTATCCGTACCTGGTCTTCCTCGACGCCGACGGCAACGTGGTGGCCCGCACCTCCGGCGAGCTGCCCGCCGAGGACGTCGCCGCCCTCGCCGACGAGGCCAAGTCCGCCTGACCCCTCCGAAATTGCGTGAGTTGGTCACTCCAGGAGTGACCGACTCCCACCAGAACGGTTCGGCGGGCGGGGCGCGGCGGGTCGGACCTGCCAGCATGAGCGGGTGACCCCGGTCGAGGCGGTGCTGGTTGTCCTCGCCGGGGTGGGGGCCGGTGCGATCAACGCCGTGGTGGGCTCGGGCAGCCTCATCACCTTCCCGACCCTGCTCGCCGTCGGGTACCCGCCGGTGGTGGCCAACGTCTCCAACAACATCGGCGTCGTGCCCGGCGCCGTCTTCGGCGCCTACGGCTTCCGCCGGGAGCTGGTCGGCCAGCGCCATCGGGTCCGCCTGCTGGCCTCGGCCTCGGCCGCCGGCGGCCTGACCGGGGCGATCCTGCTGCTGACCCTGCCGTCGGAGGTCTTCGACACCATCGTCCCGCTGCTGGTGCTCCTGGCCTGCGTGCTCATGGCGTTCCAGCCCCGCCTGGCCGCGATGGTGGCCTCGCGCCGGGCCGAGGGCGCCCGCGACGTCGGGGTCACCCCGATGGTCCTCGTGTACCTGGCCGGTGTCTATGGCGGGTACTTCGGCGCCGCCCAGGGGGTGATCCTGCTGGCCATCCTCGGGGTGTTCGTCCCCGATCACCTGGCCCGCTCCAACGCGGTGAAGAACGTGCTGGCCGGGGTGGTCAACGGCGTGGCCGCCCTCTTCTTCATCCTCTTCGCCCAGGTGGCGTGGGAGGCGGTGGCCCTCGTCGCCGTCGGGGCCGCCGCCGGTGGCACCCTCGGCGCCCGGGTCGGCCGTCGGGTCTCGCCCACGGTCCTGCGGATCCTCGTCATCGCCATCGGCCTCCTCGTCGCCGTCCGCCTGCTGGTCGGATGACCCCGCCGGCGCCGGCCCGGCCCGGTCGGTAGCCTCGGAAGGTGGCCCCGGTGCCGATGCCGCTCGATACCGACCCCCGGGCCTTCGCCGTCCAGGTGGCCCGGTGGCGGGCGATGACCATCGTCGAGAAGGTCACCCTCATCGACCAGCTCAACGCCGACGTCGAGCAGCTGGCGATCGCGGGCATATGCGCCACCCACCCCGGCCTCGACGGCGCGGGGATCCGGGAGGAGCTCGCCCGCCGTCGATTCGGCCCGGCCCTCACCGCCGAGGCCTACCGCCACCACCTCCGATGACCGACGGGCCGATCGCCCTCGTCCGGCGGATGGCCGAGATCCTCGACGACCTGGGCATCCGGTACGCCCTCGGTGGCTCGATGGCCAGTTCGATCCTGGGGGAGCCCCGCTCCACCGTCGACGTGGACATCGCCATCGAGTTGGACGAGACCGCCGGCGACGCCCTCCTGGAGCGGGTCGTCGGCGACTACTACGTCCCGATCGAGTCGGCCCGGCGGGCCATCCGGTCGCGGTCGTCGTTCAACCTGGTGGACACCGACCGGGCGCTCAAGGTCGATCTCGTCGTCCTGGGGGACGGTCTCCTCGACCGGATGCAGATCGAGCGGCGCGTGCTGATCGAGGTCCCGGGCGCCGCGACCGGCATCTGGGTGACGGCGGTCGAGGACCAGGTCCTGCGCAAGCTGGACTCGTACCGGGCGGGGGACCGGGGATCGGACCGCCAGTGGCGGGACGTGGTCGGTCTCCTCCGCATCCATGGCGACGAGGTGGATCTGGACTACCTCCGGACCTCGGCCGTCTCCCTGGGCCTCGCCGAGGATCTGGCCGCGGCGCTCGACCAGGCCGACAGCGGCAGCTGAGCCGACGTTCGTGACGGGCGTCTAGGTTCGGGCACCGTGACCGACGCCCTGGCCGACTACGAGCTCTCGACCTTCACCCACGACGGCACCACCCGTGACGTCTTCCGCAAGGGGAGCGGCCCCGCGGTGGTCGTCATCGCCGAGATGCCCGGGATCACCCCCAAGGTGGTGGCCTTCGCCGACCGGGTGGTCGCCGCCGGGTTCAGCGTCGTGCTGCCCCACCTGTTCGGCGTGCCGGGCAAGGACGTCCCGCCCGACAAGAAGCTGGCGGGGGCGGCCTACCTCGCGTCGTCGATGCTGCCCGCCTGCGTCAGCCGCGAGTTCGTGGTCTTCGCCACGGGCCGGACCTCGCCGGTGGTGGCGTGGCTGCGGGCCCTGGCCGCCGCCGAGCACGAGCGTTGCGGTGGCCCCGGGGTGGGCGCGGTCGGCATGTGCTTCACCGGCGGATACGCCCTGGCCATGGCGACCGAGCCGGCCCTGCTCGCCCCGGTGCTCTCGCAGCCGTCGCTGCCCATCGGCCGGAAGGGCGCCGGCACCATCGACATCTCGCCCGAGGACCTCGACGTGGTGAAGGGGCGCTGCGCCACCGAGGACCTCGAGGTGCTCGGCCTGCGGTTCAAGAGCGACAAGTTCGTTCCCGCCGCCCGGTTCCGGTTCCTCGAGGACCAGCTCGGCGACGCCTTCACGTGCGTCGAGCTGGAGGACGAGGACGCCAACCCCGACGCGGCCATGGCGCCCCACTCGGTGCTGACCGAGCACTTCGTCGACGAGGCGGGCTCGGCCACCCACGACGCCCTCGACCAGGTGCTCGACCTCTTCCGCCGCACGCTGACCCCCACGGGGTGAGCCCGAGGCGGCGGTTCCGGCGCCGACCTGTGAAGATCGGGGGATGCATACCAAGGCCACCGAGCTCGTCGGCATCGACCTGCCCATCTTCGCGTTCAGCCACTGCCGTGACGTCGTGGCCGCCGTGTCCAACGCCGGGGGCCTCGGCGTGCTCGGCGCCGTGGCCCACAGCCCCGAGCAGCTCGACGTCGACCTGGCCTGGATCCGGGAGGAGACCGGGGGCAAGCCCTTCGGCATCGACCTCCTCGTGCCCGAGAAGTACGTCGGGGCCGACGAGGGGGGCCTGACCCCGGCCCAGCTCGCCGACCTGCTGCCCCAGGAGCACCTGGATTTCGTCGACGAGCTGCTCGACCGCTACGGCGTCCCGCCCATGCCCGAGGGCCTCGAGGTCCGGCGCGGCGTCGGCGGCATGCGCATCGACCCCAAGTCGATGGCGCCGCTCCTCGACGTGGCCTTCGACCACCGTCCGGCGCTGGTGGCCTCGGCCCTCGGCCCCCCGCCGCCCTTCTTCCTGGAGCGGGCCCACAGCCACGACATCCCGGTCGCCGCCCTGGCCGGCTCGGTCGACCACGCCCGACGCCACGCGGAGGCCGGGGCGGACCTGATCGTGGCCCAGGGCACCGAGGCCGGCGGTCACACCGGCCTGGTGGCGACCATGGTCCTCGTCCCCGAGGTGGTCGACGCCGTCGCCCCGCTGCCGGTGCTGGCCGCCGGCGGCATCGCCCGCGGCCGCCAGCTCGCCGCCGGGATGGCCCTGGGTGCCGACGGCGTGTGGTGCGGCTCGGTCTGGCTGACCACCGAGGAGGCCGAGACCCCGCCGTCGGTCAAGTCCAAGTTCCTGGCCGCGGGCTCGTCGGACACGGTCCGGTCCCGGTCGATGACCGGCAAGCCCGCCCGCATGCTGCGCACCAAGTGGACCGACGAGTGGGAGCGCGAGGACGGCCCCGGGCCCCTCCCCATGCCGATGCAGCCCATCCTCGTCGGCCCCGCCCTGCAGCGGGTGGCCCGGGTGGCCGACACCGCCGGCAGCGGCGGCCAGCAGCTGGTCACCTACTTCGTGGGTCAGGTGGTGGGCTCCATGAACACCGTGAAGCCGACCAGGCGCGTCGTGCTGGAGATGGTCGAGGAGTTCATCGACGCCGTCCAGCGCCTCGACGGTTTCCTCGCGGACGACTGACCTATTGACAATCGAGATTGTCCAATCGTAGGGTCCGGGGGTGCGGGACCTCGGACTCCACCTGCTCGACCGCCCCGAGCAGGTGCTGGTCGCCCTGGCGCCGGCGCGACGAGCCCTGCTCGCCCGCCTCACCGAGCCGGCGTCGGCCACCGAGCTCGGCGACGCGCTCGGCCTCAGCCGCCAACGGGTGAACCATCACCTGAAGGCCTTGGAGGAGGCCGGCCTGGTCGAGGTCGTCGAGCAGCGGCAGCGTCGCGGCTTCGTCGAGCGGGTGTTCCGCGCCCGGGCCACGCACTTCGTGGTGGATCCTACTTTGGTCGATCACGGTGCCCTCGAGGACATGGCGGCCGGGGCCGATCGGCGGGCCGCCGAGCACCTGGTCGCCGTGGCCGCCGCGACGGTGAGCGACCTCACCCGCATGCAGGGCGAGGCGGCCCGGCGCGGTGAGCGGCTGCTCACCTTCACCATCGAGGCCGAGGTCGCCTTCGCCCGGCCCGCGGACCTCGATGCCTTTGCCGAGGCCCTGGCCGCGGCCGTCGAGGCGACGGCACGGGCTCATCACCGTGCCGGCGGTCGCCGCTACCGGGTGCTCGTCGGTGCCCACCCTGCGCCTCGCCCGCCGGAGGACGATCCGTCATGACCGAGCCGTTGGACTACGACCCGCTGATCGAGGTGACCCTGCCGGCGCCGGTGGCCGAGGTGTGGGATCACCTCCGGGAGCCGGCGAAGGTACGGCGCTGGTTCGGTTGGGAGTACGAGGGTCTCGACGACGAGATCGGGTTCATCTTCCTGGGTCCCCCGCCCGAGGCGGCCGCCGAGCTGCCGCCAGACGCCGGGTTGGACGTCGATGACGACGGCCACACCATCACCTGGCGCTACGGCGCCGGCCAGGTGGACCGCCTGACCCTCACGCCCGACGGTGACGGCACCCGTTTGCGGATGAGCCGGACCGTTCCCGCCGAGACCTGGGACGGTGTGTTCGACGACTTGGCCGAGGGTTGGCGGATCTTCATCCAGCAACTCCGGTTCGCCCTCGCCCGTCACCCGGGCGAGGAGCGGCGCACCGTCTGGCTCCAGACCGCCGTCCGTCCCGGGATCGAGCCGATCGTCGAGCTTGGACTCGACGGGATCGGCCCCTCCCCGTCGGCCTGGTCGGGCCGGCTCGGGCCGGAGGTTTCCGCCGAGGGTGAGGTCTGGTTCGCCGGCGACGGCCTCGTCGGGGTCACCGTGGCGGGGTGGGGCGACGGCCTGGCCGTCGTCACCACCCCCCGGCAGGACGCGGGGGTGATCCTCACCCTCTATGGCCACGATGCGTCGGCGGTCGCCGCCGTGGAGGCGGCATGGACGGCGTGGTGGACCGCCCACATCGCCGCGCCGGACCCGTGATCGGCGTCTGACTGAGTACCGAGGGCACTCAGGCTGAGTGGCGGCCACCCAGGACGCGTCGGGCCGGCGTGGTCCGCTGCCCCGGTCCCCGAGCACCGGAGCCCCGGCCCCACCGGCCGCCGAGATGGGCAGCTCCGACTGGCGGATGGTGAGCACCGGGGACAACCACACCTGCGGCATCCGCACCAGCGGCCGACTCTTCTGCTGGGGGTCCGACGACTGCGGCCAGGCGGGGAACGGGGCGGCGGCGGCGCCGACCACGCCGACCGAGGTCGACGGCGGGTTCACGGACTGGGCCGCGGTCTCGGCCGGTGGCTTCCACACCTGTGCCCGCCGGGCCACCGGCCGGGTCTACTGCTGGGGCCGCGACACCTGGGGCCAGCTCGGCGACGGCGGGACGGCCGCCGACGTCACCGCGCCGGTCGAGGTGAGCGGCGCCCGCACCGACTGGCGCTCGGTCGAGGCCAGCTTCTCCCACACTAGGCCCGGAGGACGAAGTCCTCGGGGTCGGGGCGGCTGGTCCAGGTGCAGTAGTCGACCAGCCGCCACGGGCTGAGGACGTGGATGTCGCCGTCGGGGTTCTTGAACCACGAGTGGCGGATCGACGGGTGCGACCACACCAGGGTCTTCAGCTCGGCCTGGGTGCGGGCGTAGTACTCCTCGTGGACCTCGGGCCGAGGCTCGATCGCCTGGGCCCCGGAGCGCAGCAGCAGGTCGAGGCAGCCGCTGATGTAGCGCATCTGGCACTCGGACTGGAAGATCAGGGAACCGCCGTGGGCCAGGTTGGTGCCCGGTCCGTACATCAGGAACAGGTTGGGGAAGTCGGGCACGGTGATGCCCAGGTAGGCGGCGGGCCGGTCGCCCCACCGGTCGTGCAGGGTCACGCCCTCGCGGCCGGTGACCTCCATCGGGTACAGGAACTGGTTGGCCCGGAACCCGGTGGCGTAGACGATCACGTCCGCCTCGTGGCGCTCGCCGTCGGCGGTGACCACGGCGTCGGCCTCGATGTGGTCGATGGGCTCGCGCACCAGGTCGACGTCGGGGCGCTTCAAGGTGGCCAGCCAGCTCCCGTTGTCCTGCAGGGTCCGCTTGCCGGTGGCGGGGTAGTCGGGCACGACCTTGGCCAGCAGGTCGGGGTCGTCGCCGACCTGCGAGGTGATCCACTCGGTGAACATCTGCCGGGTGAGGTCGTTGACCTCGCTCACCGCCCGCCCGTCGCTGCTGTCGTAGTCGGGATCGATGCGGGCGGCCTCGAGGCCACCGTCGCAGGCGGGCCAGAAGATGAGGAACCGGTACCAGCGTCCGTAGAAGGGGAGGTGGCGCAGGGCCCACTGCACGCCGGGGCCCACCTCGTCGTGGTAGCTGGGGTTGGGGAACATCCACTGGGCGGTGCGCTGGAACACCGTGAGGTGCTCGACCCGGTCGGCGATGGCGGGGGCGATCTGGAAGCCACTGGCCCCGGCGCCGATCAGGGCCACCCGCTTGCCGGTGAGGTCGACGGTGTGGTTCCACGCCGCCGAGTGCCACGACGGCCCGGCGAAGTCCTCACGACCCTCGATGTCGGGGAGCTGGGGGCGGTTGAGCTGACCCACCGCCGAGATCACGGCCCGGGCGGTCAGGGTGTCCTCGGTGCCGTCGGCGGCCCGCACCCGCACCGCCCAGGTGGCGGTGTCCTCGTCCCAGGTGGCGCCGCGGACCTCGGTCTCCCAGCGGACGTGGTCCTGGATGCCGTGGCGGTGCATCACGTCGTCGAAGTAGGCGGCCAGTTCGGGCTGCTCGGCGAAGTACTTCGTCCAGTGGTCGGAGGGCTCGAAGGAGTAGCAGTAGAAGTGGTTGCCCACGTCGACCCGACAGCCCGGGTAGGTGTTCTCCCACCAGGTGCCGCCCACGCCGGCGTTCTTCTCCACGATGGTGAAGGGGATCCCGGCCTCCTGCAGGCGGATCCCGGCCAGCAGGCCCGACTGGCCGCAGCCGATGACGACCACCGGGAAGGCGGCCCGCTCCTCGTCGCGGCCGCCGATGGCGACCTCGCGGGCGTCGCGCCCGTCCAGCTCCAGCTCCTCGAGCACGAGGGCGACGTACTCCTCGGGCACGTCCTGGCAGACGAGGAAGCTCATCATCTCGCGCAGGACCTCGGGCGAGGGAGGTGGGGGCAGGACGCTGCCCCGGTCGCGGTACTCGCGGATCACGTCGAGGGCGAGGCGGCGGACCGCAGCCTTGTCCTCCTCGCTCATGAACCCCTGGACCTCGTTCAGGAACAGGCCCTGGGGGCGCAGCTCACCCCGCAGGATCGAGGGGTCGCCGCTCATGTGGACCATCGAGCACATGAGGGCGGGGATGCTCACGTCCTCGAGGGCGGCGGCGATGGTGGCGTCGTCGTCGGTGATGGGCTCGCCGGCATGCCGGTTCCGTTCGGGGGTCATCGTCTGCCACGATCGCGCACCAGCGACGGAGCGGAGGAACCGACCATGGGCCAGAACGAGCGCGCCAAGATCGTCATGAGCGACGAGGAGGTGGCCGCCTTCATCCAGGAGCGCCGCATCGCCACCATGGCGACCAACGGCCCCGCCGGCCATCCCCACCTGGTGGCCATGTGGTACGCCGTCATCGACGGTCAGGTCTGGTTCGAGACCAAGGCCAAGTCGCAGAAGGTGAAGAACCTCCAGCGCGACGACCGCATCACGGTGTCGCTGGAGGCGGGTCACACCTACGACCAGCTCCGGGGCGTGTCCATCGAGGGGCGGGCGGTGATCGTGGACGACCCCGACGCCCTGTGGGCCGTCGGCGTGAGCGTGTGGGAGCGCTACACCGGCCCCTACTCCGAGGAGATGCGCCCGTTCGTCGAGGTCATGCTCAACAAGCGGGTGGCGGTGCGCGTCGACGTCGAGCGCATCCGCTCCTGGGACCACACCAAGCTGGGCATGGACCCCATGCCCGTCGGGGGCACCACCGCCGAGTTCCTCTGATGTCTCGCGGTAGCGTCGCCGGCGAGGAGGGGGGAACCGTGGGGCTGACCGCGGCGGCGCTGCCGGACGTCGACCTCGACGACTGGGCCGCCCGCCCCGAGGGCGAGCGGGTCCGGATGATGTGCGAGTCGTGGGCGGTGCAGGGCTTCGGCGCGCCGCTGGGCGCCTACGCCTTCTACGTGGTGAAGCTGGCGCTCTACGTCTGGCTCTGGACCCTGTTCGTGGCCCGGGCCCCGGGGGTGGCGGCGTGGGACGACCTGGGGACGTGGTGGTCGTCGACCATCGCCTTCGAGAAGGCCATCGTCTGGACCATGCTCTTCGAGGTGCTGGGCCTGGGCTGTGGCTCGGGGCCCCTCACCGGCCGGTACGTGCCGCCGGTGGTGGCCTGCACCCACTTCGCCCGCCCCGGCACCGTGCGCCTGCCGCCCTGGCCCGGCGCGTGCCCTTCACCGCCGGTGACCGGCGGACGGTGGTCGACGCCCTCCTGTACGTCGCCCTGGTGGTGCTGAGCCTGCGGGCCCTGTGGTCCACCGACGCCCTCCTCGGGGCCGACCTGCTGGCCCCGATCGTGGTCGTCCTGGGTGTCCTCGGACTGCGGGACAAGACGGTGTTCCTGGCGGCCCGGGCCGAGCACTACTGGGTCACGCTGATCGTCCTGTGGCTGGCCGGGTCCGACGTGGTGGTGGCCCTGGCCGGGGCCATGGTGGTCCAGCTGTGCATCTGGTGGGGGGCGGCCACCTCCAAGGTCAACCACCACTTCCCGAACGTGGTCACGATCATGGTGTCCAACTCGCCCTTCCTGGGCTGGGGGCGTCTGCGGCGGGCGATGTACCGCTCCTATCCCGAGGACCTGCGGCCGTCGTGGGTGCCGACCGTCCTGGCCCACGGGGGCACGGCGGTCGAGTACCTCTTCCCCCTGCTGCTGGCGGTGGCGGCGGGCGGCCGGGCCACGGCGGTGGGTCTCGCCGTGATGCTGGCCTTCCACGTGTTCATCACGTCCTGCTTCCCGATGGGCGTGCCCCTCGAGTGGAACGTGCTCTTCCTGTACTCGATGTTCGTGCTGTTCGGCGAGCACGCCGACCTGAGCCCGCTCGACGTGATCGGTGACCCGGTGGTGGCCGCCCTGCTGGTCGTGGGGATCCTGGTGGGGCCGGTCCTCGGCAACCTGCGGCCCGACCTCACCTCGTTCCTCCCGGGCATGCGGTACTACGCCGGCAACTGGGCGGCGGGGGCCTGGCTCTACCGCAAGGGCGTCGAGGGCCGGGTGGACGAGTGCATCACCAAGACCGCCCGCACCATCGACCGCCAGCTCGCCCTGCTCTACGACGAGGACACCATCCGGGCCGTCAACGGCAAGCTCCGGGCGTTCCGCTCGATGCACCTGCACGGTCGGGCCCTCACCGCCCTGCTGCCCCGGGCCGTCGACGACCTCGAGGCCTACCGCATCGACGAGGGCGAGGGGCAGGCCGGCGTGGTCCTCGGCTGGAACTTCGGCGACGGTCACCTCCACCACGAGCAGCTCCTGGCCGCCGTCCAGGCCCGGTGTCGGTTCGCGCCCGGCGACCTCCGGGTGGTCCTGCTCGAGTCCCAGCCGATCAACCGGCCGTGGCTGCACTGGCGCATCGTCGACGCCGCCACCGGCCTCGTGGAGGAGGGCCGCATCCGGGTCGCCGACCTCCGCGACCACCAGCCCTGGCCCGCCCCCGACAGCGTCGACGTGGGGGCGCTCCCGGCCCGGTGAGCTCCCGGCTGGTCAGCGGCGGGCCAGCGCCCGGGTCCACAGGCTGACGACCACCAACAGCACGGCCATCACCGCCGCCGCCGTGCGGAAGCCGGCGGTGAAGGCGGCATCGGCGGCGTCCACCAGGGCCGCGCCGGCCGAGCCGCCCAGGTCGGCCGCGGTGGCGTGGGCCCCGCCCAGGGTCTCGGTGGCGGCCTCGAGGCCGGGGCCGACGGCGAGGTCGTTGCGGTAGACGACGGTGGCGATGCTGCCCAGGACGGCCACGCCCAGGGCCACCCCCAGCTCGTTGGCCGTCTCCGACACCGAGGCCCCGGCCCCCGCCTTGGCCGGCGGGATGGAGGTCATGATCCCGTCGATGGCCACGGTGATGGCCGCGCACAGGCCGATCTCGAGGACCACGTGGCCCAGGACCACCACCCCGAGACCCCCGCCCTCGGGGACCAGGGTGAAGCAGGCGAAGCCGCCGGCGCCCACGGCGAGGCCCACGACGATGACGGTGAAGGCGCCGAAGCGGCGGGCCAGCGGCGGCGCCGCGAAGGTGGCGGCGATGGCGGCCGCCGCCCCGGGGAGGAAGGCCAGCGCCGCGGTCAACGGGGTCAGGCCGGCCACCAGCTGGAGGTACTGGGTGAGGAAGAACACCGAGCCGCCGAAGCCCATGCAGGTCACCAGGTTGGCGGTGATGGCCGCCCGGAACCGGCCCAGCCGGAACAGCGTCACGTCGATCATCGGCACCGGGAGTCGGAGCTGGCGCCGGACGAACGCGATGGCGGCCGCCGTGCCGACGACCACGGCGATGCCCACCGTCGTCGACCACCCGCCCTCGGCCGTTGCCTTCATCCCGTAGACCAGGGGGAAGAGGGCGGCCATCGACAGGGCGGCGCTGGCCAGGTCGAAGGGCGCCGGGTCGGGGTCCTTCGACTCGGGGACCACCAGGGGGCCGACCACGAGCAGCAGCAGGGTGACCGGCACCCCGACGAGGAACACCGACCCCCACCAGAAGTGCTCCAGCAGCACCCCGCCGACCAGAGGCCCCAGGGCGGCGCCCACCGAGAACATGGCCGCCCAGGTGGCGATGGCCAGCTGGCGTCGGCGGCCCTCGGTGAAGATGTTGCGGATCAACGAGAGCGTCGAGGGCATGAGCGTGGCCCCGGCCACCCCCAGCAGGGCTCGGGCCAGGATCAGGGTGGCGGTGGTGGGGGCGAAGGCGGCCAGCACCGAGGCCCCGCTGAAGCCACCGGCGCCGATCAACAACAGCCGTCGGCGCCCGACCCGGTCGCCGACGTTGCCCATGGTCACCAGCAGGCCGCTGAGCACGAACGAGTAGACGTCGATGATCCAGAGCAGTTGGGCGCTGGTGGGGTCGAGGTCCTCGCTGATGGCGGGCAGGGCGAAGCCGAGGATGGTGTTGTCGACCGAGATCAACAGGACCGGCAGGGTCAGGGCGAGCAGCGCGGCCCGCTCCCGCCGGCGTCCCGTGACGTCACGCGCGGGAGGGGTGTCGTCGGTCGTGGTCACCGGCATTGCTCCCAGGGCACGGCCGTAGACTGGCCGACGGGCGAGCCGCCCGCACCCCCCACGCCCGGAGCCCCGCACCCCCGATGCCCTTCGTCGCCGATCTCGTGCTGGCCTCCGGCGCAGGGACGGCCACCGAGAACTTCGTCTCCTTCGACACGCCGTGGTGGGCCTGGGTGGCCCTCCTCGCCGCCATCACGGGGATGCTCGTGTTCGACCTGCTGGCGGTGCACAGGACGGCCCACGTCATCTCCTTCAAGGAGGCGGCGATCGAGTCGGCCATCTGGATCTCGATCGGTCTGGCCTTCGGCCTGGTCATCATCGCCTGGCAGGGGGGCCAGGCCGGCGCCGAGTATTACGCAGGGTTCCTGATCGAAAAGAGCCTGTCGGTCGACAACGTCTTCGTCTGGGCGGTGATCTTCTCGTTCTTCGCCGTTCCCAAGGAGTACCAGTTCCGGGTGCTCTTCTGGGGCATCTTCGGCGCCCTGGTCCTGCGGGCCATCTTCATCTTCGCCGGGGTGTCCCTCATCCAGCGCTTCGACTGGGTGTTGTACGTCTTCGGCGCCTTCCTCGTCTACACGGCCTGGAAGATCGCCCACCACGACGAGGACGAGGCCGTCGACTACAACCAGAACCTGGCCATGCGGGCCGTGCGCCGATTCATCCCGACCACCGACGAATACGACGGCCAGCAGCTGTTCACCCGCCACGACGCCAAGCGGCTGGCCACGCCCCTCTTCGCCGTCCTGGTCCTCATCGAGGCCACCGACGTGGTCTTCGCCGTCGACTCGGTCCCCGCCGTTCTCGCCGTCAGCCGCGAGACCTTCATCGTGTTCTCGTCCAACGCCTTCGCCATCCTCGGGCTGCGGTCGCTCTACTTCCTCCTGGGCGGGATGCAGGGCAGGTTCCGGTACCTCAACGTGGGCCTCGGCGTGATCCTGGCCTTCGTCGGCTTCAAGATGCTGCTGGTGGGCGAGCCCGTCGAGCTGCACATCCCCACCGCCGTCTCCCTCGGTGTCATCTTCGTGGTGTTGGGCGTGACGATCTGGGCCTCGCTGTGGGCCGACAGGCGCGACGAGGCCACCGCCGTGGCCGATCCCGAGGTCTGACCGGGCGCCTGGCGGGCGACGGGCATAACGTGCCCCCCGATGAAGCGCACCGTCCTCGCCGTCACCGTCGTCACCCTGGGCCTGGTGGCCGCCGTGCTGCCCGCCGCCGGCGACCCCCGGGCCTTCACCCCGGGGGCCCCGAGCATCGGTGACGCCTACTTCCCGTTCGACGGCAACGGGGGCTACGACGTCCGGGCCTACCTGCTCGACCTGGCCTACGACCCGGCCACCGACGAACTGGAGGGCACGGCCACCATCCGGATGCGGGCCACCCAGGACCTCTCCCGCTTCAACCTGGACTTCGACGGCATGACCGTCGACGCCATCACCGTGGACGGCCGGGCCGCCACCTCGACCCGGGGGGCGGGTGAGCTACGGGTCACCCCGGCCGCCGGGATCCCGCGGGGCACGGTGGTCGACACCGTCGTGACCTATCACGGTGTCCCGCCGGCCCTGCCGCCCGAGGACGACGGCGGTGGCTTCCTCACCACCGAGGACGGGGCCGTGGCCGTGGGCCAGCCCCACGTGGCCGCCACCTGGTTCCCGGCCAACGACCACCCCCGCGACCGGGCCCGCTTCGACATCACCATGACCGTGCCCGACGACCTCGAGGTGGTGGCCAACGGCCGCTGGGTCGGCACCACCGACGCCGGTCCCGACATCACCTACCGGTACTCGGCGGCCGAGCCCATGGCCCCGTACCTGGCCACGGTGGCCATCGGCGAGTTCGTCATCGAGGAGTACCGGTGGGCCGGCGCCGGCCGGGGGGCCATCACCTTCGTCGACGCCATCGACGCGGCCCTGTTCGAGCCCCTGGCCCCCCACGACGGGACCCGGTTCCTGCTGTCGGGCGCGGCCCAGCAGAGCTACAAGCGCCTGGCCCGAACCATCGCGGTCCCCGGCGATGGGGCCACCATGACCTTCTGGGTCGACCGGGCCACCGAGTCGGGCTGGGACCACCTGCTCGTCGAGGCCCGCACCGACGGCCAGGACGACTGGACCACCCTGCCCGACGCCAACGGCCACACCTCGACCTCGGTCGGCGACTCGTGCCCCTACTGGCTCGATCTGCACCCGTTCCTCACGCACTACCAGACGGCGAGCGGCCAGACCTGCACGGCGTCGGGCACCTCGGGGACCTGGAACGCGGCCTCGGGGTCGAGTGGGGGCTGGGAGCAGTGGTCGGTGGACCTGGGCGCCTTCGCCGGCCAGACCGCCGAGGTGGCCATCAGCTACGTGAGCGACGACAGCGTCCAGGCCCGGGGTGTGGCCCTGGACGAGGTCGTGGTCTCGACCGGTGAGGGCACCACGTCCTTCGAGGACGACGGCGACGTCCTCGACGGCTGGACGGTCGCCGGGCCACCGCCGGGCAGCATCGCCAACGCCAACGACTGGGCGCCGGGCACCGTCGCCGACGCACCGACCCCGCCGGGTGAGGTGGCCGACGACGTCTTCGCCCTTCAGCGGCCGATGCTGAACTTCCTGGCCCGACGCTTCGGGCGCTATCCGTTCTCCACCTCGGGTGGGTACGTCGACGACGTCGACACCGGCTTCGCCCTCGAGAACCAGACCCGGGCCTTCTACCCGCCCGACGTCTTCGGGGACCCGGTGGAGGCCGAGGCCACCGTCGTCCACGAGTTGGCCCACCAGTGGTACGGCGATCACGTCGCCCTCCACGGCTGGCGCCACATCTGGCTGAACGAGGGGTTCGCCACCTATGCCGAGTGGCTGTGGAGCCAGTACCGGGGACGGGCCACGGCCCAGCAGCTCTTCGACGCCTACTACCGCGGGATCCCCGCCGCCTCGGACTTCTGGGACGTCGTCATCGGCGATCCGGGCCCGGAGGGCCTCTTCAGCGGCGCCGTCTACTACCGGGGGGCCATGACCCTGCACGCCCTGCGCCGCGAGGTGGGAGAGGCCGACTTCTTCCGGATCCTGCGCCGGTGGGCGTACCCGCGGGTGCGGGTCCCGGCCACCACGGCCAACTTCATCGCCCTGGCCGAGCGGGTCTCGGGCGAGCAACTCGACGCCCTCTTCGCCGCCTGGCTGTTCTCCGACACCAAGCCGGCCCGCACCGAGGCGCTGACCGAGGCGGCGGGGCCGGTGCCCGAGTCGGTCAGGATCGACCCGGCGCCCGTCCACGGGCGCTGAGGGCGGCGCCGACCAGCCCGATGGTGATGCCGGCGGCGGCGCCCCCGAGGCCCCGCAGCCGCTGGTCCCGGCTCAGGTGCTCGTGGGTGGCCAGCCCGCCGACGAGGTCGGCGGCGTCGGCCCCGGCGCTGGCCAGGAACCAGGCCGAGGTGCTGGCGGCCCCCGTCCAGCCCGCCCAGAGCAGGCAGCCGCCGACCAGGGTGTCGCGGTAGCCCATCGAGCGCAGGAGGAGCCGGGCCGTCGGCGTCTCGTCGGCCTCGCCGCCCCACAGGCGGTTGGCCGCCTCGGGGGCGACCAGGAACGAGACGCCGGAGGCGGCCCGGATGGTGCCGGCACCCACGGCCAGCCAATCACGTCGTGCCATGCCCGAGTGTGGCCCACCGACGCGCCGGCGACTTCCATAGGTTGCGTTATGTAGATAGGGGTGCCAATGTGGACGCGATGGCCACCCAGGAGGAGCGCCGCCAGCGGACCCGGCGGGCCCTGCTCGACGCCGCCGCCGAGCTCTTCGCCGCCCGCGGGGTCGAGGGCGCCTCCGTCGACGCCATCGCCCTGGCCGCCGATCGCACCTCGGGCGCCGTCTACGACCACTTCGGTTCGAAGGAGGGCCTGCTCTTCGCTCTCCTGGAGGAGTGGGTCGACACCGTCTCGGTGGTGACCGGGGCCGAGCTCACCACCGTGTCGACCCTCGAGGAGCGCATGGCCGTGCTCTGGCGCAGCGTCGCCACCCCCGCGGTGGGCGAACGCTGGATCGCCCTCGAGCACGAGCTGTGGAGTTGGGCCACCCGCAACGAGGACGCCCGCCGCTACCTCGAGCGCCGCTACCGGGCCGCCTGGGCCAGCCTCGGTGCCGGAGTGGCCGAGTGGTCCGGCGACCGGGGCGAGACCGTGGGTGCCGCCGTCGTCGGCCTCCTCCTCGGCCTCGAGATGATGCGCCGGGTCGTGCCCGACGCCGTCGGCGACGACCAGGCCGTGGCCGCCCTCTGTGGCGTCGTCACCGGCGACCGCACCCGTGCTCCCTGACCATCCGTTCCCGAACCATCCACCCACCACGAGAGGACCGCACCATGCGCACCCCCATCTGTGACCAACTCGGCATCGAGTTCCCGATCTTCGCCTTCACCCACTGCCGCGACGTCGTCGCCGCCGTGTCGAAGGCGGGAGGCTTCGGCGTGCTCGGCGCCGTGGGCTTCACCCCCGAGCAGCTCGAGATCGAGCTGGCCTGGATCGACGAGCACGTGGGCGACAAGCCCTACGGCGTCGACATCGTGATCCCCGGCAAGTACGAGGGCATGGGCGACATGGACCCCGAGCATCTGGCCGAGGAGCTCCGGAAGATGGTCCCCCAGGGCCACCTGGACTTCGCCAAGCAGGTGCTGGCCGACCACGGCGTCCCCGAGCTGCCGCCCGAGGAGTCCAACTCCATGCGCCTGCTCGGCTGGACCCAGGCCACCGCCACCCCCCAGATCGAGGCCGCCCTCCAGCACCCCAAGGTGCGCCTGATCGCCAACGCGCTGGGCACGCCCCCGCCCGAGGTCATCGACCACATCCACGAGGCGGGGCTGCTCGTGGCCGCCCTGTGCGGCTCGCCCCACCAGGCGCTGAAGCACAAGGAGGCGGGCGTCGACATCGTCATCGGCCAGGGCGGTGAGGGCGGCGGCCACACCGGCGACGTCGGCTCGATCGTCCTCTGGCCCCAGATCGCCAAGGCCATCGCCCCCACGCCGATGCTCGCCGCCGGCGGGGTCGGCTCGGGTCAGCAGATCGCCGCCGCCCTGGCCATGGGCGCCCAGGGCGTCTGGGCCGGGTCGCTGTGGCTGACCGTCGAGGAGGCCGACCTGCCGCCGGCCCAGAAGCAGCAGCTGCTCGACGCCACCTCCCGCGACACGGTCCGCAGCCGCAGCTTCACCGGCAAGCCCTGCCGGATGCTGCGCAACGACTGGACCGACGCCTGGGAGGACCCCGAGACCCCCGACCCGCTGCCCATGCCGCTGCAGTACATGGTGTCGGGCGACTGCGTGGCCCGCTCCAGTCGGTACGCCGACAAGGCCCTGGACGTGATGTTCAATCCGACCGGCCAGGTCGTGGGCCAGCTGGACCGCGTCGAGAAGGTGTCGGTGGTGATGCAGCGTCTGGTCGAGGAGTACCTCGAGTCGGTCGAGACCCTCAACGGCCTGAACGAGGCCGCCGGCGTCTGATCCGCGCCCCTCCCGAACCTTGTGCAAACCCGCCGCCATGACGGCCGGAATGCACAAGGTTCGCCGGGGAGGTGGGGTCAGGCCGGGGTCAGGAGGAACTGCAGCTCGAGGGTGAACTGGTCCGAGACGCCGAGGACCACGGGGCTCGAGGGGGCCTCCACGTCGAAGTCCGACAGGGCCAGGTCCACCGAGCCGACGAGCACCACGGTGTCGTCGACGAGCTGGGCCTCGACCGGCATGGCGATCTCCCGGGTCACACCGTGCACGGTGAGGTCGCCGGTGGCGGTGGCCGACACGGCCTCGCCGTCGGCGGCCCCGGCCGCCAGCTCGATGGGCTCGGTGAGGGTGAAGGTGGCCGTCGGGAACGAGCCGGTCTCCAGGGCGTCCTGGACCCGGCCGTCCCGGCGGCTCTCGTTGGTGGTGACGGTGGTGAGGTCGACCTCGAAGTCGGCCTCGGTGACCGTGGTCCCCTCGATGGTGAAGGTGCCCGTCACGTCGCCGGTGCGGCCCACGGCGGTGGCGGCACCGATCCCGGCCAGCTCCTCGTCGACCCGGAACCCGGCGAAGGTGCCGGTGGCCGACTCGAAGTCGAACGCGCCGGTCTCGGTGTCGACGCTCCAGGTGCCCTCGATGCCGGTGGCCGTCCCGTCGGCGGCGGCGGTGTCGTCGGTGGCATCGTCGACCTGGCCCACGGCCGTGTCGAGGTCGACCTCGTCGGGGGCGTCGTCCCGGAAGAACCACCAGAGCCCACCTCCGATCACCAGGACGGCCACCACGGCGGCGATCAGGACCTTCCCCTTGTTGCTCATGCAAGGAACCTAGGCGACGGTCCCGGTGAGGCTCCTGGGCCTGGGAGGTTCCCGGGAGGGGTCGGGCCCGGTCAGGTCGTGAGGGCGACGACGGCGTCGGTGGCCGTGTAGACGGCGACGGCCACGAGGAGGGCGGCGAACCAGCGCAGGCTCTTCTGGGCGTCGATGCGGTCGGCGATGCTCTTGCCGGTGAGCACGCCGGCCACGGCGGCGACGGTGAAGGGGATGGCGATGCGCCACTCGATCGTCGCCGATCCCAACCGGGCCAGCAGGGCCACCGCCGAGTTGATGGCGATCACGAGCAGCGACGTGCCGATGGCCGTGGGCATGTTCATCTTCAGGATGAGCGTCAGGGCGGGCACGATCACGAAGCCACCGCCCACGCCGAAGAGCCCGGTCATGAAGCCGATGGCCGTGCCGGCCAGCAGGGCCTTCACCAGGGTGGCGGTGTCGAGGCCGGTCCGGGTGAGGACGCCGCCACCGGACGGGGCCGTGGCCAGGGCCAGCTCCTCGCCCACCTGGGTGCAGGTGGGGCAGCCGGTCAGCATCCGCCAGGCGGCGATCACGATGAGCACGCTGAAGCTGAGCAGCAGCACGTCGGGGTTCATCTGCTCGTTGAGGGCGGTGCCGGCCAGCGAGCCGGGGATGCCGGCCAGTCCGAAGGCCACCCCGGTGCCCACCCGCACCCGGCCCGCCCGCCAGTGGGCGCCCATCCCGACCAGGGCGGCGGTGCCCACCAGGAAGAGGCTGGTGGCGGTGGCCGCCTGGGGCTCCTGGCCGGCGGCGAAGACCAGGGCGGGCACGGCCAGGATCGACCCACCACCCCCGAGGGCGCCCAGGGACAGCCCGATGAGGAAGCCCAGGGGGGAGGCGATGAGGCCGCGCACGGTGGGTCAGCCGTCCGTGCTCAGGCCGGGACCGGGTCGCCGGTCTGGACCGGGTGGTCGCCCTGGGCCCAGGCGGCGTAGCCGCCGATCATGTCGGCCACGGTGGCGTAGCCGTTGGCCCGCAGGGTGGAGGCCGCCACCGACGAGCGGTAGCCGCCGGCGCAGTAGACGACCACGGGCCGACCCCGGTCGAGGTCGTCGAGGTGGGCGAGCAGTCGGGGCAACGGGATGACCGTGGCGTCCGGCACCCGCCCGAGGGCGGCCTCGCCCGGGTTGCGCACGTCGAGGACCTGCACGTCCCCGTCATCGGCCATCCACTCGGCCACGTCCCGCACGGGCAGGCGGGGCGCGGTGGTGGCCACGTCGGGGTGGGCGGCCAGGGCGGCCTCGATGTCGGCCACCTCGCCGATCACGGCGTCGAAGCCGATGCGGGCCAGGCGCACCTTGGCCTCGATGCCTCGCCCGGGCTCGCCGAGAAGGACCACCTCCTGGCCGGGGCGGATGACGTCGCCGGCGTACTCGGCGTAGCGGCCGTCGAGGCCGACGTTGATCGAGCCCTTGACGTGGCCCGAGGCGAAGGCCTCGGGGGCCCGGGTGTCGAGCAGCACGGCGCCGGCGGCCTGGTGGGCCAGCGCCTCCTCGAGGGTCAGGGGTTCGGGGGCCTCGTTGTCGTCGAGCAGCTCGCGCTCGCGACGGTTGGCGTCGGCGGCGAAGGCGAAGTACAGCGGGGCCACGCCCTGGCCCTCGGTGACGGCCTCGACGAAGGCGTCCTCGCTCATGGGCTGCACGGCGTAGTTCGTGGCCCGCTGTTCGCCGATGGTCGACTCGGCCGCGGTGGACAGGTTCTTGCCACAGGCCGAGCCCGCACCGTGGGCCGGGAACACCCGGGTGCCGTCGGGCAGGGTCATGAGCTGGTCGTGCAGCGACCGGTAGAGCCGCCGGGCCAGGTCGTCGGCCGTCCAGCCGATCGAGGTGAGCAGGTCGGGTCGGCCCACGTCGCCGATGAAGAGGGTGTCGCCGGTGAGCACGCCCCACGGCTCGGCCCCGGGCTCCTCGTACACCACGATCGAGATGGACTCGGGCGTGTGCCCGGGCGTGTGGCGGATCTCGAGCTGGACCCGGCCGAGGGAGAGCACCTGGCCGTCGGCCAGCAGCTCCGCCTCGAAGTCCGGCTGGGCCACGTCACCGAAGGAGATGACGGCGCCGGTGGCGTCGGCCAGTTCGAGGTGGCCCGACAGGAAGTCGGCGTGGAAGTGCGTCTCGAGCACCCGCTCGATGCGCAGGCCCGCGGCCTCGGCGTCGGCGACGTACTCGGAGACGTCACGTTGGGGGTCGACCACGACGGCCCGGCCGGTGGTCTCGTCCCCGATGAGGTAGCTGTACAGCGACAGGCACCCGAGCTGGTACTGACGGAAGAACATGGCGGGATCCTCTCGAACGGTCGGTGGGCGACGATGGGTGGTGGCTCAGGCCAGCTTCAGGAACATCTTCTGGACGTCGCCGAGGTCGTAGCCCTCGGCGGCCGAGCGCTCGGGGTCCTCGAGGCACCACTGCAGGCCGGCCGAGACCAGCAGGAAGCCGACCTGGTCCAACGCTTTGCCGGCGGCCGACATCTGGGTGACCACGTCGCGGCAGTCGCGACCGTCGGCCAACATCGCCTGGATGCCGCGCAGTTGGCCTTCGACCTTGCGCAGCCGGCGCTGCAGGTCGGCCAGGGTCTCCTCGGGCAGGTCCATCGGGGTGCTCCTCTCGTCAATACCCCAGGGGGTATGAGGGGATCATAGGGAATACCCCTGGGGGTAGCAACCCCCGGGCTCACCAGCGGGAGCGCGACTCCTCGGCGAACCCCAGCAGGCCGTCGACGGCGAGGGTGCCGCCGGCCCCGTCAGGGACCAGGCCCGACCAGTGGCCGAACACCTGGTGCACCTCGGTGCGGGCCACCAGCGCGTCGGTCTTCTCGTGGCGGTCGTGGACCGGGGCCAGCGTGAGGTCGAGGTCGCCGTCGGGCGAGGTCACCCGCCAGGGCTCGAGGGGCCGGTCCCAGTCGTAGGCCCAGGTGAGCTCGGCGCCGATCTTCTCGAGGCGGCCGTCGACGAGGACCCCGTTCTCGGTGAACCCGGTGCCGTCGGTCCACTTCCCGCCGATCTGGATCCCGACCGTGCGACCGTCGAGGGTGGTGCCGGCGCCGCCGCCCCAGTTCCAGCGGGTCCGGTACGGCCACCGGCCCCGGCCCACGTCGAGCACGCCCCACGCCGGGGTGTCGTCGCCGAGAACCCACCGCCGGTCGCCGACCACCAGCTCGCCGGAGGCGGGCCGGGCCTGGTGCTTGGAGGTGAACTGGAAGCGGCGCTCGGACCAGGGGATGACCACGTTGAGCGATTCGTGGTCCGCAGGCAGGGCGATGGTGACGTCGAGGTGGGCGGGGCGGCCGTCGGCCTCGGTCCACGAGCCGGTGAGTCGGGTGCCGGCGTCGTCGGTCGTGGCGGCGAGCACGGCGCCGCCGCCCTCGTGGCGCAGGGGGACCAGGCCCGACACCTCGGGCAGGTGGATGCCGCGGGCGAGGGGCAGGGTGGCGGCATGGCCGCCGATGGCGTGGGGGCCCAGATCGATCCAACCCACGACGGCGAGACCGAGGTAGTCGACGTCGGCGAAGGTGGCCGTCACCACCAGGTCCTCGGTGAGCACCGCCCAGTAGTCCCAGCGCTTGGTGCGGCCCCAGCCGCCGGCCAGGTTGGCCCGGTGGAGCGGTCGGCGCGACCAGCCCCGGGCCTCGGGGTTCAGTCGCCGCCCGTCCGGGGTACAGAGGTCGACGGGGGAGGTCAGCTCGCGTTCGTGGGTGGCCACCCCACCAGCATGGCCGCCCGCGAGGGGACGTCCGGCCCTGGCGCCGATGGCCCCGGCGGTGTGTGCTGGGGACGAGAGATCGGCGAACGAGGAGATGCCATGACCGACGATCGGGCGGGCTGGGACGAGGTCCGCGACCGGCTGAACGAACTGGGCCTGAAGCTGCAGCTGCACTACGAGCAGGCCGGCGGCGAGGGTCACGACGAGGACACCGACCGCATCAAGGAGGCCCTGCGCACCATCGGTGACGCCGTGGAGCAGGCCTTCGGCGCGCTGGGCACCGTGGTGAAGGACGACGCCGTGCGCGACGACGTGAAGGACGTCGGCCGCTCGCTGCTCGACGCTCTCGATGCCACCTTCTCGGAGCTGGGCGACCGGTTCCGCAGCGCCGTCAAGCGGTAACCGCACTACCGTCGCCCGCTGTGGGGGCGGTCGACGAGCAGCAGCCGGCCGGGGGTGCCCCGCCGGTGACCGACGGCCTGGTGGCCGTGGTGAAGCGTGACTGCCCGACCTGTGTGCTGGTCGCTCCGGTGCTCGTCGACCTGGCCGGGCGGGCCGGCGTGGTCGTGTTGAGCCAGGACGACCCGGCGTTCCCCGAGGGCGTGGCCGTGGTCGACGACACCGACCTGGCCTTCTCCTGGCACCACGACCTCGACACGGTGCCCACCCTCCTGCGCTTCGCCGACGGGGCCGAGGTCGGCCGCACCGCCGGGTGGGACCGCGCCGCGTGGGAGCAGTTCACCGGGGTGGACGGCCTGGGTACCGACCTGCCCGACTGGCGCCCGGGGTGCGGCTCGCTCTCGGTCGACCCCGACCGGGCCGACGAGCTGGCCGTCCGCTTCGGTGGGTCGGTGCTGCGCAGCCGTCGCGTCGAGCTGGCCGCCCTGGAGGACGAGTTCGAAGCGCTCTTCGAGCGGGGGTGGACCGACGGCCTGCCCGTGGTCCCCCCGACCGAGGCCCGGGTGCTGCGCATGCTCGAGGGCACCACCCGCGCCCCCGACGAGGTGGTGGCCGTGGTGCCCCCCGACCTGGTCGAGTGCACCGTCGAGAAGGTGGCGGTCAATGCCGTCATGGCCGGCTGTCGTCCCGAGTACCTGCCGGTGGTGCTGGCCGCCCTCGATGCCGCCTGTACCGACGAGTTCAACATGCACGGCCTGCTGGCCACCACGTGGTTCAGCGGCCCGATGGTGGTGGTCAACGGCCCCGTGCGGCACCGCCTGGGCATGAACAGCGGTCACAACGCCCTGGGTCAGGGGAACCGGGCCAACCTCACCATCGGCCGGGCCCTGCAGCTCGTGGTCCGCAACGTCGGCGGCGGTCGCCCCGGCGAGGTCGACCGGGCCACCCTCGGCCACCCCGGCAAGCTCTCGTTCTGCTGGGCCGAGGACGAGGAGGGCTCGCCCTTCGAGCCCCTGAGCGTGGCCCGGGGCCTGCCCCCCGGCGTCGATGCCGTCACCCTCTTCGCCGCCGAGGGCGTGCGGGGCGTGGTCGACCAGCTCTCCCGCGACGCCGACTCGCTGGCCCGGTCCTTCGCCGCCTGCCTGCGCACCACGGCGCACCCCAAGCTGGTCATCGGCTTCGACGCCATGCTCGTGGTGTCGCCCGAGCACGCCCGGGTCTTCGCCGAGGCGGGCTGGGACCGCCGCCGCCTCCTCGACGAGCTGTCGGCCCTGCTCACGCTCGACGGCGCCGAGCTGGTCCGGGGCGCCGGCGGCATCACCGAAGGCATGCCCGAGGCCTTCGCCGACG
>CAYTJS010000012.1:0-26453 GCA_964438115.1 uncultured Iamiaceae bacterium | reverse complement strand
CGACCTCGACGACCCGACGACGGTCGGTCCGGAGGGGGGTGAGGTGGATCGTGTCCCCGTCGGTGGCCAGCTCCAGTGGGGTGTCCGGGGTGAGGCCCAAGCGCTCGCGCACCTCCTTCGGGATGACGACCCGACCCGCGCCGTCCACCGATACCAGCATGGATGGCACGGTACCATCAGTTGTCGTCGGGGCCGGGCGGGGTGGGGCCGAGGGCAGCAGCGGCCGCGGCGGCGTCGCGGTGGCGGGTGAGGGCCCAGGTGGTGGCGGCGCTGGCCAGGGCGGGGTGGAACTGCCACTGGTGCAGGGCCCGTTCCACGGCGTCGGGGTCCTCGCCGGTCTCGAAGAGGCCGAGGGCGAGGCGGCGGGCCCGGGCCTGGGCGGCCTGGAAGCGGTCGCGGGCCAGTTCCTGTTCCTGCCACTCGCGGTGGGCCCGCTGGACGGCGCGGGGGAGGCGCTGGACCTGCTCACGGCCCAGGGGCGGGAGGTGGCGGCGGACGTCGAGGCCGTCGCGGCCGACCGGGCGGGTGAGGCCGAACTGGCGGCTGCGCTCGATGGCCCGGCGCAGCGGGGAGTGGCGGCCCTGTACGGGGCCGAGGCCGATGGACCGCGCGGCGGTGCGCAAGTCGAGGTCGAAGCCGTCGGGGTCCTCGTCGAGGCGGTGGGCGAGCAGCCGCAGCAACCACGTCGTCGACGGTCCGAGGATCCCCAACCAGAACCGCTCGACGTAGGCCGAGCGTGGATCGTGGCCGAGGCGGTCGACGACGGGGTCGCTCCAGGGCGTGATCCGGAGGTGGGCGGGGGCCGCAGGGGGACCGGGGTCGGCAGGGGAGGGAACGGCAGCGAGCGGGGCCATCCCGGCAGTAGATCATTTCAGCAAGTTTCCGTCAATTTCCATGTTCCACGTGGATCAGCGGATCAGACGTCGAAGGCCCCCACCCAGAGCAGGGCGATGCCCGTCACGGCGGTGCCGGCGGCCAGCACCCGGCCCAGGCCGTCCAGGGCCCGGTCCCGGGCACCGCTCCCCGGGGCGAGGGCGGCCACCGCCGGCACCGTGACCAGCGCCGCGAGCAGGACCGCCGAGGCGGTCAGGGGGCCGTGGTCGGCGGCGGCGGCGACCGCGAGGGCGGCCAGTGCCGGGGAGAGGAGCGTGGGGAAGGCGACCGGGACGAGGGCGGCCCGCCGGCCGGGCAGGGCCGGCTCCCGGGCGGGCGCGGCCAGCGCCAGGGTCAGCACGCCGGTGACGAGGAGCAGCGCCCCGGCGGCGATTCGGGCCGTCGGCGCCGACACCGACACCAGGTCGAGGAGTCCGTCGGCGGCGAGGGCCAGGACGACGACGGCCGCGCCGGTCACCCCGGACCCCAGGGTCGCCACCGTCTGCCGGTCGGCCGTCGGCAGACAGGTCCGGTTGCGGGGGGCGTTGACGGTGCAGAGGGCGGCGGCGGCGAGCAGGGCCAGGGTCATGGCGCTCCGTTCTCGAGGACGGGGAGGGCGGCGAGCAGGGCCGAGACGGCGTGCTGCTGGTCGTCGACCTGGGTGACGTCGCCCCGGAACCAGGCGCCGTCCACCCGTGGGTCGGGGTCGTCGGCCTGACGGGCGACGAGGAGCCCGGCGACGCAGGTCAGGCGGTCGTCGACGGCATCGGGATCGACCCCCAGGTCGGTGCCATCGGTGAGCAGGCGGCGGATCCCGCCGAGGCCCTCGCCCAGGGTCCCGAGACCCGCCGGGACGGCGAAGGGCCCCCGGAGCAGGCCGGCGGGTCCGTCCTCGCGGCGTTGCGACTCGTAGCGGGTCTGCAGGCCGAACAGGGCCGCCTGCCGGCGGGCGTAGGCGCGCTCGTCGGCCGTGAGCTCGGTCGGCCAGGTGGCGATCTCGTCCCAGGCGTAGGCACCCCAATGATCCGAGACCGGCGGCAGGCGGCGCTCGGTGTCGTCGCGGCGGGTGGTCAGGTAGGTGGACACCCGACGGGCGGGATCGTCCCAGCCGTCACCGGGGAACTCGGCGTGGAGGCGGGCCAGGGCCCAGGCCAGCTCGCCGGTGAAGAACGGTGACCGCTCGCCGGCCACGGCGGCGTCGGCCTCGAGGTCCCACCGGGCCTCGACGGCGCCCTCGTCGGTCACCGCGCCCGTGAGGAACCGGCCCAGGGCGCCCAGCACCTCGTCGTCGGCCGTGCTCCCGGTCCGGCGTCGCCGCTCCACGAGGGCGGCCACGAGCAGGGCCGACGCGCCGGTGTCAGCAGTGAGGGCGGCCCGGTCCCCGTCGAGTCGGGTCAGGCCGTCGAGGGCCCAGGCCCGTCCGGCGTCGGCGGTCGCGGCGGCCCGGTCGACCCCTGCGGCGGCGGCCTGTTCGAGGGCGAGCAGTGTGCCGGCGTGGCGCACGACGTTGTAGGTCGGCTCGGCCACCCCGGTCGCCCGGTCGTAGCGGTAGAGGAAGGAGCCGTCGGCGGCCTGGTTGGTCGCCAGCCACTCCACCCCCTCGGCGATCGCCGTCCGGGCCTCCTCGGCGGTCACCGGTGGGCAGCCCTCGGGTTGGGCGGCCACGGCGAGGACCCCGATGCCCCCCAGCCAGGCCAGGGCCCCGGCCCCCACCCGCCCCCACACGGTCCGTGCCACCTGCCGACGGTAGCCAGGCCGCCGCCTACGCTCGGCCCGATGGGCAACCGGGGGCGGTGGCTGATCGCCGTGGCCGTCGTGGCCGTGGTCGCCGCCCCGGCCGTCCTGCCCGACCCCGCCGACGACTTCCCGCTGTCGACCTACCCGATGTTCACCGCGGAGCGCGGTCGGGTGGTGGAGGTGGCCACGGCCGTTGTCGTCCGGGACGGCCAACGCGAGCGCCTGTCGCCCGAGGAGGTGGGCGGCACCGACGAGATCGTCAGCGCCGCGGTCACGGTCGGCGACGCGGTCGCCGCCGGCCCGGCGGCGGTCGCCGCCCTGTGCGCGGACATCGCCGCCCGGGTGCGCGGACCGGGGGAGATCGAGGTGGTGACCGAGCGCCACGACGCGGTCGCCCTCCTCCGGGACGAGGCCCCGCCGCTGGCGGTGACGGTGCACGGCCGGTGTCCGGCATGAGCCCGGAGGCGCCGGCCCGGCGGCTGGCTGCGTTCCGCATCCTCGCCCTCGGCTTCGCTGTCGCCTACGTGACCGTCCGCCTGCCCTACTACTGGGACCTGGGTGCGCTCGACGCCGGGCGCTGGGACCCGCCCGGGGTCCTCGGGGTGCTGGGCGAGCCCCCGCCGGTCGCCCTGGCCCGGGCGGTGGTGCTGGCCACCCTCGTCGTGGGGGTGGCGGCCACGGTCGGCTGGCGGTACCGCGTGACCGGGCCGACCTTCGCCGTCCTCCTGCTCCTGACCTTCAGCTACCGTACGGCGTGGGGCCACCTGTTCCATACCGACAACCTGCTGACGCTGCACGTGCTGGTGCTCGGCGTGGCCCCGGCGGCGGCGGCCTGGTCCCTCGATGCCCGGGGCCGGGCCGAGCCCGCCGACGACGTCGCCTACGGGTTCCCGCTGCGTCTCGCCGCCCTGGTCACCGTCACCACCTACGTCGTGGCCGGCGTGGCCAAGCTCCGCTACGGCGGCGCCGACTGGCTCGACGGCGACACCCTCCTGCACCAGATCGCCTTCGACAACGCCCGCAAGCTGGTGCTGGGCGACGACCTGTCGCCCCTGGCCGCCACCGCCCTGGGGCGCCCGGGGCTGTTCGCCCCCATGGGGCTGCTCACCGTCGTCGTCGAGTTGGGGGCCCCGGTGGCCCTGCTCGGCCGGCGGTGGGCCCTCGGCTGGTCGGTCGCCGCCTGGTCGTTCCACCTCGGCATCGCCGGGCTGATGTGGATCGCCTTCCCGTACCCCCTGTCGTTCATCGCCTTCGCCCCGTTGCTGGCGTGCGAGCGCCCCATCGAGGCGGTCCTGGCCCGCGTGCCCACCCGTAGCCTGGCGGCGTGAGCGAGGCCGAGGCGGTCGAGGCGGCCCGGGCCCTGGTCGCCTCGGCCCGGCGGGTGGTCGTGCTCACCGGCGCCGGCATCTCGACCGACTCGGGGATCCCCGACTTCCGGGGACCCAACGGGGTGTGGACGAAGAACCCCGGCGCGGAGCGGACGGCCACCCTCTCCCACTACCTGGCCGACCCCGAGGTGCGGCGCCAGGCCTGGCGCAACCGCCTCGACTCGACGGCGTGGCGGGTCGAGCCCAACGACGGCCACCGGGCGCTGGTGGACCTCGAGCGCCAGGGACGGCTGCACACGCTCATCACCCAGAACATCGACGGCCTCCACCAGGCCGCGGGCTCGGACCCCGAGCTGGTCGTCGAGGTGCACGGCACGATCCGGGAGGTCGCCTGCCTCGACTGCGGCGCCCGGGCCCCGATGGAACAGGCCCTCGACCGGGTCCGGGCCGGCGAGGAGGACCCACCGTGTCGCCGCTGCGGGGGCATCCTGAAGTCGGCCACCATCTCCTTCGGTCAGTCCCTTTTGGTGGACGACCTGGTGCGGGCCGAACAGGCCGCCCGGGAGGCCGACCTGCTGCTCGCCGTGGGCTCGACCCTGTCGGTGTACCCCATCTGCGAGGTCGTCCCCCTGGCGGCGTCCCGCGGGGCCGCCGTGGTGATCGTCAACGCCGAGCCCACCCAGTACGACGACCTCGCCGAGGTGGTCCTGCGCTCCTCCATCAGCGACGTGCTGCCCCGGCTCGTCGGCGGGTAGTCCACGGGGAATGCGGGGGGTGACCCCGATTGTTGACCGGATCGGTAAGCTTTTGATCCCGGTCCCGCCGTCCGTCCCCGAGGTCCGCCCCGATGTCCACCTTCCGTGACCTGCTGAACCAGACCAAGGCCCGCATCCGCGAGGTCACCACCGAGGAGGCCGAGGCCGCCCGCCTGGTGGAGGGCACGATCGTCCTCGACGTGCGCGAGCCCGACGAGTTCGAGCAGGGGGCCATCCCCGGCTCGGTGCACATCCCCCGCGGCCACCTCGAGAGCCAGGTGGAGTCCCGTCTGGGTGACAAGGGCGCCCCGATCCTGGTGTTCTGCGCCGGCGGCGTGCGCTCGGCCTTCGCCGCCGAGACCCTCGGCCTGCTGGGCTACGAGGACGTCGTGTCGGTGGCCGGCGGCTTCAACAAGTGGAAGGACGAGGGGCGGGACTGGCGGGTGCCCCAGGTGCTCACCCCTGAGCAGCGGAACCGCTACCAGCGCCACCTGCTCCTGCCCGAGGTCGGGGCTGAGGGCCAGCAGAAGCTGCTCGACGCCAAGGTCCTGCTCCTGGGCGCCGGCGGCCTGGGCTCACCCGCCGCTCTCTACCTGGCGGCGGCCGGCGTGGGCACCATCGGCATCATCGACATGGACGTGGTCGACGAGTCCAACCTGCAGCGCCAGATCCTCCACAACATGGACCGGGTGGGGGAGCGCAAGGTCGACTCGGCCAAGAAGACCCTGACCGCCATCAACCCCGACGTGAACGTCGTCACCTACGACACCCGCCTCGGGGCCGACAACGTGATGGAGTTGCTTTCGCAGTTCGACGTGGTGGTCGACGGGGCGGACAACTTCCCCAGCCGCTACCTGTTGAACGACGCCTCGCTCAAGACCAACACGCCGGTGGTCCACGGCTCGATCTTCCGCTTCGAGGGCCAGGCCACGGTGTTCGCCCCCTACGACGGCCCCTGCTACCGCTGCATGATCCCCGAGCCGCCCCCGGCCGAGCTGGCCCCGTCCTGCGCCGAGGCGGGCGTCCTCGGGGTGCTGCCCGGCATCATCGGCTCGATCCAGGCCCTCGAGGCCATCAAGCTCATCCTCGGCCTCGGGGACTCGCTGTCGGGCCGGCTGCTGGCGTACGACTCGCTCGAGCAGTCGTTCCGGACCTTCAAGGTCAACCGGGACCCGGCCTGCCCCGCCTGCTCGATCGATCCCGACGACCTCGTCATCGCCGAATACGACGACCTCTGCATGCCGCATTAGCTCGTCCCCGCGTTCGCGGCGACTGCTGGCTACGCCAGCATCCGCGCCGGTGTCGTGCGCTGCTTCGCCTGGCGGCTCCGCAGCGTCGCCCCCTGGGTTCGGGTCGTCTCTCCCTGTGTGGCCGGGATGCGTGGGGGGGCTGTCATCTGGTCGTAACCTGGGAGGCCGTGCTCGCCGCTGGCCATCGACCCGGGTAGCGACGTGTTCCTGGTCGTGGGGCAGCGCCCCGCGGGGACCCCGGCGGTGGGCGCGGCCCTGGACCGCCACCCCGGCCTGGCCGTGGTGGGCACCGGTGACCTCATCGTGCCGATGGCGTTCGTGCTCGACCGCGTGGGCGACGACGAGGCGGCGCGGCGGATCCTCGCCGACCTGGTGATCGGAGCCCGGGGCTTCGCCACGGGGATCGGCGCCCACCTCGATGCCGACGGGGTCCGGGCCGCCCTGGCCGACGGCCCGGTGCGCCTGGGGCCCCTGCTCGCCCGCCTCTACGCCGCCGTGGCCGACGCCGCCGGGGTGAGCGCCGCCGGCACGGTGTTCCCGCGCCTGGGCATGGGCGTGCTGGCCCGCACCGGCCTCTACGCCGGCGACGTCCGCTTCGTGCACGTCGTGCGCGACGCCCGCACGGTGGTCGCCGGCCACGAGGGGGCCGAGCCCGCCGAGGTGCTGGCCCGGCGCTGGGACGTCCAGAACCGCCAGTTCCGGGACCGGTGGGGCCAGGACCCGGCGACCTACCGCCTGGTCCGCTTCGAGGACGTGGTCGCCCGCCCGGCCGCCACCCTCACCGAGGTGGCCCGCTTCCTCGGGGCCGACGGTGACGCCCCGGCGGTCACCGTGGACGCCGACGAGCCCACCCGTCCCCTCGACGCCGACGTCCGCCGCCTGGTGAACCAGGTGGCCGCCGAAGGGCTCTTCGACTTCGGCTACGACCCGCCGGCCCGCTCGCCGCGCCGCCTCGTCCGCACGGTCGGCCGCCGGGCCGGGGCCGTCTGGCGGCGGGCCCAGCGGGGGGTCACCCTGCTCCGGGACCGGGCCTGGGTGCTGCGGGCCCCCGTCCTGGGTGAGCCCGCCCCCGAGGCGGCCGAGGTGCAGCGGGCGTGGTGCAACGTCTGCCGGTGGAGCGGCGAGGCCTTCGCCGGCCACGCCCACGCCGAGAGCGCCGACTGCCCCCGCTGCGGGACCATCGCCCGCCAGCGGTTCCTGCTCCACTGCCTCGGTCGCGAGGGCCTGGGCCGGTCGGGCCGGGTGCTCGAGGTGGCCCCCCGTCTCCACGGCGCCTACGGCCGGGCCATGGCCCGATGGTACGACTACCGGCCCCTCGAGCCGGCCGACGGGACCGAGGGCCTGGGGCACCTCGAGGCCCTGCGGGGCGTGCCCGACCGGTCCGTCGACGTGGTCCTGTCCGCCCACGACCTGCAGTCGGTGCCCGACGTCGACGGGGCCCTGGCCGAGTTGGGCCGGGTCCTCGCCCCCGGCGGTCGCCTGCTGCTGCAGGTCCCCCTCCTGGCCGGGGTGACCGAGCGCCTCGACGTGGCCCCCACCGCCCCCCGGGGCACGGCCCGCTGGTCCTTCGGGGTCGACCTGCACGAGCGGGTGGCCGCGGCCGGCCTGGCCCCCGAGGTCCTGGTGCCCGACGAGCTGGCCGAGCTGGTGGCCGGTGACCCCGCCGGGTGGGCCAAGGCGCAGGGGAGCGGGGAGCTCGACCTCGACAGTCTCCTGCCCGCCCTGGCCGCCGCCCCCGTGGTCGGCGTGGCCGACCGGCCGACCGCCCGCCGCTGCGGCTGGGCGCCGGTGGCCCTGTTCCCGATCCTGCGGGCCACCCGTCCGGAGGTGACCCCGTGATGTTCACCGTGCAGGGCATGCCCCGGTCGGGCACCACCCTGCTGGCCCAGTGCCTGAACGCCCACCCCGACCTCGTGGTGCCCGACGAGACCGACTTCATCGTGCCCGCCGCCCACGTCTTCGGACTGGTCGACGACCCCGGCGCCGGACGGGCCCTGATCGCCGACCTCATCGTCGCCACCGACCGGTTCGCCGCCACGCTCGGGCGGTGGTTGACGCCCGAGTCCGTCCGGGCCGCCGTGGCCGGCGCGCCCTACCGGTTCGACGCGTTGGTCGCTAGCGTGTACGAGGCCCTGGCCACCGAGGCCGGCGCCGGGTTGGCGGGTGACAAGTCCCCCAACGACCTGGTCCAGAGTGAGATCCTGGCCTCGGCTGGCTTCTTCACCGGCGCCGTCCGGACCGTGCACCTCGTGCGCGACCCGCGTGACGTCATGGTGTCCATGGCCCGGCTGGGATGGCTGAACGGACTCGATGTGAACTACGCAAGCCAGTGGCGGACGGCGAACCTCAACCTGCACCGCCGCCTCGCCGAGACCGGCGACGCCTACCACCTCGTCCGCTACGAGGACGTGGTCGCCGACCCCGTGCCCGTCTTCGAGGGCCTCTGTGCCTTCCTGGGCGTGGCCTACGACCCGCAGATGCTGAGCGAGGAGGCTCGCTTCTCGCAGTTCCCCGAACACCGGGGCATGACCCAGCACGCCAGCACCTACCGCCCGATCGGCGCCGACTCCGTCGGCCGCTACGAGTCGGTCTTCGACCGCCAGACCCTGGCCGAGATCGACGAGCGGGCCGGCGACGCCCTGGCGCTGTTCGGCTACGCCCCGTCTGGAGGCCCCCGATGACCGCCGTGACCGAGCTGTGGGACTACCGCGCCCTGGTCCTCAACCTGACCAACCGCCAGGTGAAGTCCCAGTTCAAGATGACCTTCCTGGGCAACCTGTGGGCCCTCATCAACCCGACGCTGACCCTGGCGGTGTACTCGCTGGTGTTCGGGTACTTCCTCAGCTTCCACCGCAACACCCCCGAGGCCTGGGCGCCGGGCCTGCAGAGCTTCCCGCTGTACCTGTTCTGCGCCCTGATGATGTGGTGGCTGTTCAACCGGGTGGCCATCGGGGCCACGGGCTCGTTCACGTCGATGGGCAGCCTGCTGCGCAAGGTCTATTTCCCGCCCAGCGCGCCGATCGTGGCCCACGCCCTCGCCCAGGTGCGCCAGACCTTCCTCGAGGGCCTGGTGTGCATGCTCGTCATGTGCATCGTGGGCAACACGCCCTGGACCTTCCTCCTGTGGCCGTTGCTGATCCCGTTCATGGTGGCCTTCGGCCTCGGCATCGGCCTGCTGCTCGCCCTGGCCAACGCCTACTACAAGGACGTCGGGTACCTCACGACGATCCTCAACATGCTGCTCTTCTACGTGACGCCGATCATCTACTCGGTCGACGCCGTCGGCGACACCGAGTTCATGGGGGTGCCGGTGAAGGTGCTGATGCAGTTCAACCCGCTCACCCAGTTCGTCGAGGCCTCCCGCGAGCTGCTCTACCTGGGTGAGGTGCCCGGCCCCATCCGCCTGACGGCGCTGGCCGGGATCTCGGTGCTCAGCCTCCTCGTGGGCTGGGTCCTGTTCGTCAGGTACTCCAAGGACGTGAGCGAGGTCGTATGAGCGACAACGACATCGCCATCCGGATCGACGACGTCACCAAGCGGTTCCGGCTGAGCCAGAACCGGGCGTCGTTCCTGAAGGAAGCGATCATCAACAGGGCCGACACGACCCAGTGGCGCGAGTTCTGGGCCCTGAAAGGCGTCTCCTTCGACGTGAAGGAGGGCTCGATGCACGGCGTCATCGGCCACAACGGGTCGGGCAAGTCGACCCTGTTGCGGCTGATGGCCAACATCCACCGCCCCACCACCGGTCGCATCACCGCCACCGGGCGCATCTCGGCCCTGCTCGAGCTGGGCACCGGCTTCCACCCCCAGCTCACCGGCCGCGAGAACATCTACCTCAATGCCTCGATCCTGGGCATCTCCCAGCGCGAGATCGCCCGGCGGGTCGACGACATCATCGACTTCGCCGGCATCGGCGAGTTCATCGACTCGCCGGTCCGGATCTACTCGAGCGGTATGAAGGTGCGCCTCGGGTTCTCGGTGGCCGTGCACGTCGACCCCGAGATCCTGCTGCTCGACGAGGTCATCGCCGTGGGCGACGAGCGCTTCAAGCGCCGGTGCTTCGACCACGTCTACAAGCTGCGCAAGGCCGGCGTCACCATCGTGCTGGTGACCCACAGCCTGGGCCAGGTCCAGTCCATGTGCGACCGGGCCACCTGGCTGGAGGGCGGCCTGCTCAAGATGGACGGCGACGCCATCGACGTGGCCCGGGCCTACCTGCAGTCGGTCAACCAGACCGAGAGCGGCGGGGAGGAGCAGGGCGAGGTCGGCCTGGCCATGCAGGGCCGCGGCGAGCGTCGCGGTACCGGCGAGATCACCGTCGAGGGGCTCACCTTCATGAGCCAGCACGGCAAGGCCACACCTTTCGTGAACTCCGGGCGGCCCCTCGTCGCCCGGGTCCGTTACAAGGCGGCCCAGCCGGTGAGGAACCCCACCTTCGCCCTCAAGTTCCACACCGACGCCGGCACCCTCGTGGCCGCCCCCAACTCCCGACGCGCCCGCTTCGAGACGGGGACCCCGGATGGCACCGGCGAGATCCTCTACAAGATCCCGCGGGTCCACCTGACCCCGGGCACCTACCACGTCACCGCCGGCATCTATGACGAGAACAACCTGCACGTCTACGACGAGCGCCAGCGGGAGTTCGAACTGCGGGTCCAGCCCGGTGACGCCCCCGACACCGAGGGCTTCTTCGACTTCGGGGGCGAGTGGGCCAAGCCGCTCAAGAAGCGGGCCGACGACGCCTCCGACGCCTCCGACGCCTCCGACGCCGACGACTGAGCGGGGCGCGGTGACCGCCACCGGGCGCACCGCCTGGCTCCGCGAGCGCAACCCGCTCCCCGACGGCACCCTCACCGTCGGCGCCGGCCTCGTGGTCAACGGGGTCATGGCCTACGCCTTCCTGGGCCTGGCCGGCCGGTCGTTGGGCCCCGAGGCCTTCGCC
This sequence comes from uncultured Iamiaceae bacterium, assembly GCA_964438115.1. GTDB lineage: Bacteria > Actinomycetota > Acidimicrobiia > Acidimicrobiales > DATDAH01 > DATDAH01. Next base: position 15,568 of record CAYTJS010000012.1, on the reverse strand, counting down.
CCGTTGTCGGTGCTGTGGGCCCTCATCTACCTGCTCAGCCCCGGCTTCTTCCTGCCCCTGGAGCAGGAGACCAGCCGGGCCCTCGCCAATCGCTGGGCCCGGGGCCTGGGCACGGGTCCCCTGATCCACCAGGCCGGTACCTTCGGCGTCGTCGAGGCCGGCATCGTCATCGCCGGGGTCCTGGCCCTGGGGCCCTACCTGCTCACCCACCTCTTCGACGACGAGGTGTTGATCCTCGTGGGGCTGGTGGCCGCCCTGGCCGGCTATGCCGCCGTGCACCTGGCCCGGGGTGCCCTGGCCGGCCTCGGTCGTTTCCGCGGCTACGCCGCCTACTACGTCGTCGAGAACACGCTGCGGGTGGTCGCCGCCCTGGCCCTCATCCTGCTGGGGGCCGAGACCGCGGGGCCCTTCGCCCTGGCCGTGGGGCTGGCCCCCGCGGCCGCCCTCGCCATCGCCATGAGCCGCGAGCGCGACCTCGTCACACCGGGGCCCCCGGCGCCGCGGGGCGAGTTGACCGCGGCCATGGGATCCCTGCTGGCCGCCTCCCTGCTGGCCGCCTTCCTGCTGTACGCCGGCGTGGTCGCCGTCGACCTCCTGGCCGCCGACGACGAGGCCGGCGAGGTGAGCGTGTTCCTGGCCGGCCTGGCCATCGCCCGGGTGCCGGTGTTCCTCTTCCAGGCGGCGCTACTGCCCAAGCTCTCGGCCCTGGCCGGCGCCCACCGCTACGTCGAGTTCGGCAACCGCCTTCGCCGCCTGGTGCTGGCCGTGGCCGGCATCGGGGTCGCCGGGGTGGTCGGGGCCTTCCTGCTCGGCCCCTTCGTCATCCACCTGCTCTTCGGCGAGGAGTACGAGATCGAGCGGGTCGACCTGGCCCTGCTGGCGCTGTCCAGCGCCGGGTTCATGCTGGCGGTGGCCCTGGGCCAGGCCCTCATCGCTCTCTCGGGTCAGTCCCGGGTGGCCATCGGCTGGTTCGCCGGCTCGATCGTCTTCGTGGGCGTGACCCTGGCCGGCGACGACCTGTTCCTGCGGGTCGGGGCCGGGATGGCGGCCGGCTCGGCCACCGCCGCCGTGGTGGTGGGGATCCTCGCCCTGACCCTGCTGCGGCGTCACCTGAAGGACCCGCCGCACGGCGCGGTCCAGCTCACCGACCCGGCCTGATCAGGCCGGCGTCACCGTCAGCTCGCTGAAGGCCACGCCCAGCCGGCGCTTGTCGGGGGCCCGCCCCAGGGCGGCGGGGGAGGTCGTCTCGGGCACCACGAAGCGCAGGCAGGCCTGCGGACGGGTGGCGTCGAGGGCGGCGGCGGGAACGGTGGCGGACACCCTCGGCGGCTCGGTCCCGTCGTCGTGGTGGAGGGTGACCTCATGGTCGTTCACCCGGAGGGCGAGGCCGGCCAGCACCTCGGGGGTGATCGCCTTCTGGACCGTCAGCGTGACCCGGAGGTCGCCGCCGGGGGCCAGGGGCAGGAAGAGGGTGGCCTCGGGGGCCGGGCCCAGCCAGCGGAATCCGGCGCCGGTCACCGGATGGGTCTCGGGCATCTGCCACCCGAACCCGGGAACGGGGCCGGCGAAGTCCAGGGTCAGGTCCCGCACCGGCGCCGTCCCGAAGGGTCCGTGGCCGGTCGGGGCGACGGCGGCGGTGTCGGAGGCCAGGCGGGCCACGGCGTCGTCGTGGAGCGCCTGGTCGAGGGCGGTCAGCTCCTGGATGCGGGCGAGGGTCGCCGGCGCCAGGTCGGCCCGCTGGAGGCGGTCCTCGGACACGTTGACCCGCTCGTCGGCGTGCTCGGTCATCCAGTCGAACAGCGGCCAGCCGAGGGTCGCCATCATCGCCTCGACCGAGCGGTCGAACTGCTCGACCACGCCCACGTGGGCGAAGGCGGCCACCTGGGCCCGGGCCAGGTCGAGCAGGCCGACGCCGGCGTCGTCGAGTTGCTCCTCCATGTCCCGCAGGGACGAGCAGGGGAAGGCGTTGGCGGCGATCCAGCGGGTCTGCAGGTCGCGGACGGTGCGCACGGTCTCGGGGTGCTCGAGGAAGGCGTCGAGGTCGAGGTCCTGGGCCAGCCCGTGGAGGGCGTGGTTGCGGTTCTTGCGGACGTACGCGTAGGTGGAGAGCGTCCGCTCGACCGGGTCGCGGAGGAAGGTCACCACCCAGGGCGGGGCGGGCAGGAGATGGCCGAAGGCGAGGAAGTGGCCCCGGAACAGCCGGTAGCCGGCCAGGTTCCGGGGATCCAGCTCCTGGAGGCGTTGCCAGGTCTGGGGCGGACAGATCTCGCCCTGGCCGTAATGGGTCTCGAGGATGCGGGCCAGCGTCGAGCCCGCCGTCTTGTGGATGTGGAGGAAGTAGAGCCGGTCCGCCGGGCCGATGCCCGCGCCCCGGTCGGGGCCGGTCACGGCGAGGGCGGCGGCGACGGCCCGGCGCCGGCGTCGTCGGCTGCGGGGCGGCGTGAAGCCGGGGGTGGGGCGCAGGGGCACGGCGGGGACGGGTCCTCGGGACGGGGGAGGGGCGGCGGCCTCGGGGGCGGCGTTCACCCTAGCGGCGACCACCGATCGCCGGCCTGACGGCCGAGCCCGGTGGCGCCCACCTATCCTCGGGGGCCGCTCCCCGTCGGAAGGTCCCCGTCCACCGTGTCCCCCCTGCATGGCTGCTGCTGAGTCGCCCGCCCCGTCGCGGGCGGCCGTCGTGGCGACCGGGTTGGCCCGCAGCGCGCCGGAGGTGGTGGCCCTGGCCACCCTGGCGGTGGCCCAGCCGTTGCTCGACCTCTTCGGCAAGAACCCGGAGTTCTTCGTCGCCTCCGACGCCGGGGTCGCCGACGTGGTGGCCTTCGCCCTCGGGGTCCTCCTCGTCGTCCCCTTGGTGCTGCTCGCCATCGAGGCGGCCTGCTTCGCGCTGGGCGGACCGGCCGCCGGGGCCCGGGTCCACCAGGTCGTGGTCGGCCTGCTGGGGGCCGTGTTCGGCCTCGGGCTGGCCCGCCAGCTCGGGGTGGGGGCCACCCTGGTGGCCCTGCTCCTCGCCGTGGCCGTCGGGGTCGGCGTCGCCCTGGCCCGGAGCCGGTCGGCCGGGGTCCGGCTCGTCCTGCGCTACCTGGCGCTCCTGCCGGTCCTGGTGCTGGCCCTTTTCGTCTTCGCCTCCGAGACGGGCCGACTCCTCTGGGAGGGTGAGGCCGAGGCCGAGGAGGCGGTCACCGTGGGCGGCGATGCGCCCGTCGTGTTCGTCATGTTCGACGAGTTGCCGGTGTCGTCGCTCCTGCGGGCCGACGGCACGCTCAACGAGGACCGTTTCCCGGCCTTCGCCCGCCTGGCCGGCGATGCCATCTGGTACCGCAACGCCACCAGCGTGGCCGGCAGCACCGTGCGGTCCGTCCCCTCCGCCCTCACCGGCCTCCTCCCCGAGGACGCCCCCACGGCCCCGATCTCGGCCGAACTGCCCCGCAACCTCTTCACCCTCCTCGGCGGTTCCTACGACCTCGACGTGCACGAGTCGATCACCAACCTGTGCCCGACCGACCTGTGCGCCTCCGACGACGGGCGCGGTGGCCTGACCCGCTGGCGCGACGCCCTGGTCGACGCGTCGATCGTCTACGGCCACCAAGTCCTGCCGCCCGACTGGGCCACCGGCCTGCCCGCCGTGGACCAGTCGTGGGAGGGCTTCCTCGACGAGGTCGGGGCCACGGCGTTCTCGGGCGGGGAGGGGCTGAGCGACGACCTGGGTCCCGATTTCGAGTACTCCGACCCCGGCTTGTTCATCTCCCTCATGCGCCAACGCAACCCCGAGGCCTTCGACGGCCTGAAAGGGGAGCCGACGCTGCGGGCGGTCGAGGGTGCCGACCTGGGCGACCGTGACCTCTTCTTCGTGCACGAGTCGTTCCCGCACTTCCTCTGGGAGCGAACGCCCGAGGGCGGGGTCTACGCCGGAGATCCGGGACCGCCGGGGACGACCGACGGGCGCTGGGGCCAGGACAGTGGCCTGGTCCGACTGGGCCTGCAACGGCACCTGCTGCAGGTGGGGTACGCCGACACGGTCCTCGGGACACTCATCGACCGGTTGGAAGCGGCGGGGACCTGGGACGACGCCCTGGTGGTGGTCACCGCCGACCACGGCATCGCCTTCCGTCCCGGCTCGCCGACCCGCCAGCCCACCGAGATGAACCTGCAGGAGATCTACCGGGTGCCGCTCTTCGTGAAGGCCCCCGGACAGGTCGACGGCGGGACCGACGACCGCAACGCCCTGCTGGTCGACGTGTTGCCCACGATCGTGGACCTCCTGGACGTCGACGTGGACTGGACCTTCGACGGGCGTTCCTTGGCGGGCGAGCCGCGGGGCCCGGGCAAGCCGGTCGTGTACTCGGGCCCACCCGAGGTCCCCGGCGGTTTCAACGCCGCCGTGACCGTGGCCGGGCGCAACAGCCTGCTCCTGCCTTACGACGGCTCCTGGCCCGCCCTGGCCCGGGTCGGTCCCGCCGCCCGCCTCGTGGGACGTCCCGTGGCCGAGTTCGGGGTGGTCGGTCCGGCGCCGCTGGCGGTGACCCTGGACGAGGCCGAGGACCTCGCCGACTTCGACCCCGGACGTGACCTGCTCCCCGTGGTCCTCCACGGGCGCCTCGACCGACTGGAGGGGGCCGACGGTGAGGAGGAGGGAGCGCTCGTGATCGCCCTCAATGGGCGCATCGCCGGGGTGGCGGTCGTCCCCGAGGAGGGTGACGGCGACCGGCTGCTGGCCCTCGTCGACCATTCGCTGCTGGCGGCGGGGGCGAACCGCGTCCAGGTGCTGGCCGTCGATCTCGACGGTGCCCGACCGGTCCTGCGGGAGGCGCAACTCGAGGGCTGATCGGTCCCGATACAGCATTGAGTGGAAATTCTCACCACTCAACGTGAGAATTGAACCGCCGATGGAATCGGGTCATGTGGCGATCCCGATGCCCTCGCCTGGTGGTCGCGTCAACCGGGTTGGTCCTGTTGGCCGCGCCGCTGGCCTGGCGCGCGGTCGATGCCTCGCCCGCCTCCGACCTCGACCCGACCCTGCCGTCGGTGAGCGCGGCGGTCGAGGGTGCCTACGACGAGGACGGGTGTCTGCGGACCGGGCCCGACGAGGTCGACTGCTCGGTCCGGGCCGCCGAGGTCGACGCCGCGCTGGCCGAGGGTGAAGGGGGCGCACCGCGCCACCTCCAGGGATTCATGGGCCTGCGGTGGCTCGACCCCACCCCGGCGACGGGGCCCCGGGTCCTCGAGACGACGGTCAGCCGTCACGGAGCCCCCGGGGCGCTCGTCCTCGTCGGCCTGGTCCGCAACGAGGGCACCGAGCTCCTGGCCGAGATCCGGGTGACGGCCACACTCCTGGCCGCCGACGGAGAGGTGCTGGGGACCGCGGGCGCCACCAGCCCGGTCACGGCCGTCCGCCCCGGCGAGCCGGTGCCCTTCACGGTGGTCACCGACCAACCGGCCGCGAGCGTCGCCGGGGTGCGGTGGTCCGCCGGCGGCGCCCGGGCGGTCGCCGGGGCCGAGACGGCCCGCGCCCTGGCGTGGACGACCTGGTTCACCCGCCCGGCGGGTGGGGACCCGGTGTCGCTCTACCTCCGGCGGGAGACCTCCGGCCCCCGCCCCGAGCTGGTCTTCGGCGGGGTCGAGAACGTGGGTGACGACCCCGTCGGCTCGCCCCGGGTGGTCGTCGGCTGGCTGGCGCCCGACGGGCGCCTCGCGGCCTGGGCCGAGGCCCCGGTGGCGACCCCCTCGGGTGGCGCGACGACGACCCTGGTCCCCGGCCGGGCAGCCGACGCCCTGGTGGTCACCGACGCCGTGCCCCCGACGGGCAGCGAGGTGCTGGTCTGGGGGTATGGCTCGTGAGGCGGCCGCTGGGACTGCTCCTGGCCGTGACCCTCGTCGTCGGCACCCTCGTCGTGGGCCCGGGCGGCGACCAGCCCCCGGCGTCGGCCGCCGGCACCGCCCGCCGCTTCGGGTCGACGCCGCTCGAGGACGTCCTGCACTGGGCGGCGGAGGAGCGCCGGTGCGGCCTCACCACCAACCGACTGGCGGCCCTGATGCTCGCCCCCACCTACCCCGAGACCGGGGCGCCGGCCACCGAGGCCCCCTCACCCATGACCCTCTCCCGGTGGGACGATCAGGTGGGGCTGCACTCCTTCCGGACGCTGGCCGGCCAGTCCCGGGCCTTCTGGCACCCGGGCATCGGGGCCTGGCAGTTCGACTCGGCCGGGCTGGGGGCGCCGTACACGGCGGCCCAGCGCATCGACACCTACGTCATCGCCGCCCGCACGGCGGCGGTGATGGCCGACCGCTGGTGCTCGGGCCGGTCGATCGACTACGTGTGGGCGCCCTGGTACGGCTGCGGGGGCGGGGTCTGCCGCAGCATCTACCGGTCGATCTACCGACCGGCCACCGATCGCCTCGTCGGGGTGGGGGAGCAGGCGACCGTGGGCCGGCGCGGGGGGATGACCCGCCACACCTGTGAGGGCCCCGGACGGGCCGGCACCTTCACCTGCTGGCGAGTGGACCCTGCTCGGGCCGAGGGCTTCCGCGCCTTCACGGCCCCGGGGTACGGACCCGCCCCCATCTCGGCCCCGTTCTACGTCTACGCCGCCGACGGTCGGGAGTACCGTCACTGGTTGCGCCGCGACACCGGCTACCAGCAGGGTGTGTGGGCGTCGCGTCCGCTGGGGGCCAACGCCCGGACCAGCCTCTCGTGGCACCGCGGGGAGACCCTGACGGTCGTGACCCCGTCGCGGGGAACGACGTGGACCGACGTCACCACTGGCACCCCGCTGGCCGAAGCGGTGGCGTGGGCCGAGGGCGCCGACCTGCTCACCCGTCCGGCCGACGGCCGTCTCCGGCCGAGCGCGGCCCTGACCCGGGCCACGGCGGTGAGCTGGGTGTGGTCCCTGCTCGGGCGGCCGGCCACCGATGCCACCGTGACCTACCCCGACGTGCCCGCCCGTGCCTCCTACCTCCGGGCACTGGCCTGGCTGGCCGAGCGGGACGCGGTCAGCCGGTTCCCCGACGGGACCTTCCGGCCCGGCGCCGCCATGACCCGGGTCGGCCTCGTCGCCCTGCTGTGGCGGGCCGTGGGTCGTCCGGCGCCCGCGGCGCCGCTCGGCTTCACCGACCTGAGCGCCGCCACCCCGGGGGGACGGGCCGTGGCCTGGGCCGCCGGCCTGGGGTATCTCCGGGGCGTCACCGGCCCCCGGTTCCGACCCGATGATCCCGCCCCGCGGGGCATCGGGCTCCGGTGGATGCACGCCGCCCGGCCCTTCAGCGACGTCGACGCGGGGGCACCGCTCGCCGCCGCTGCCGACTGGGCCCAGCGCCGTGGCGTGATCACCCCGGGTCCCCGTCACACCCTGGGCGCGGCCACGGCCACCAGCCGTCAGGACCTGGCCCGGATGCTGTGGGCCACCCGGGGCCGCCCACCCGCCGCCGCGGCCTCGGTGCCCGACGTGTCGCCCCGTGATCCAGCCGTGGACTGGGTGCTGGCCGCCGGCCTGATGAGCCCGACGTCGTCGGGGACCTTCCGGCCCACCGCCGGCGTCACCCGGGCCCAACTGGCCCTCATCCTCTGGAAGCTGGCCGGTCTGCCGGTGGTGTCGGGCGCGATCGTCGCCGACGACCTCGACGGGGTGACGGTGAGCCGTCGGGCCCTCACCTGGGCCGACCGGGTCGGCGTGGTGACCGTCGGCCCCGACGGCTCCTTCCGCCCCGGGGTGGTCGCCGGTCGGGGCGACGCCGTGCTCGGGCTGTACGTCCTGGCCTCCACGCCGACGGCCTGGGCCGACCCGGCGGGGGCGCCGGCCACGGTCACGTTCCCCCGCTGAGGGCCCGGGGTCGAGCGCGGGGTCCCGCTAGCGAGTCGAGCAGGTGCCGGGCTGCTCGGTGGCCAGGCGGCCACCGCAGGTCGCCCCGTACCCCTCGTAGGAGTTCGTCGAGGGGTCCACCGGGGTGATGCGGTAGAGCTCGTCGCAGTCGGCCAGGTTGCCGGCGAAGCACGAGTCGGCCAGCGAGTCGAACTGGATGTCGCTGCCGTAGTCGGGAATGAACGCCGCCGGCGACACCGGCGCGCCCAGACCGCTGTCGGAGAAGTCGTCCGAGAAGTCGTCGGAGAAGTCGTCGCTGAAGTCGTTGGTGAAGTCGTCGGAGAAGTCGTCGGAGCTGTCACCCTCGTCGTCGGCGAAGCACTCGACCCCGAGGTCGTCACCGGCCTCGTCGAGGTCCGCCCGGATGTCCTCGTTCTCCGAGGCCAGGTCGCTGATCTCGTCCTCGTCCTCGTCCTCGGCTGCGGCCTGGAGGTCCTCGAGCAGGGCGACCTGGTCCTCGAGCAGGCTGATGACCTCGTCGAAGTCGTCCTGGAGGTCCTCGGGCGGGTTCAGGTCACCGAGCTGGTCGATGCCCTCCTGGGAGATCTGGATGGCCTCCTCGGCCCCGTCGGCCAGACCGTCGAAGTCATCGGCGCCCTCGGGGTCGTCGATGTCGTCGAGGTCGTCCTGGACGTCCTGGCAGATGTCGTCGAACTCGTCGACGAAGTCGTCCTCGGAGAGGCGTTCCTCGCCCCCGCCACAGGCCGCCGCCAGCAGGGCGAGGATCGCCAGGAGGGGGAGAAGCAGTCGGAGCTTGGAGGCCACGATCAGGTCCTTTGTCGCCGGAAGGTCGTGACAGGGACCCTACTGCACCCGGTTCCCGGCGCTAGGCGACCAGCTCGCCGACGAGGCGGCGGAGGGGGACCTCGAAGTGGTCGGTGGCCGGCAGGCCGCTCAGGCGCAGGGCGGCGTTGTCCAGCATCGAGTTGGCGGGGCGGGGCGCCGGTCGCGGTGGGTCGAGGTCGGCGGTGGCGATGGGCTCGACCCGGGCCGGGTCGTCACCAGCCACAGCCAGGACGGCCCGGGCGAACTCGAACCAGGACACGGCGCCCTGGTTGGTCACGTGGAAGGTCCCGGTCCACCGGTCGGCGACGAGGCGGGCGATCACCCCGGCCAGGTCGTCGGCGAAGGTCGGGTGGCCTCGCTGGTCGTCGACGAAGCGCAGGGCCCCCGGCTCGGCGGCCAGGCGCAGGATGGTCTTGACCATGTTGGCGCCGTGGCGGCCGCAGACCCATGAGGTGCGCACGACGGTGCCGTCGGTGCCGACCTCGCGTTCGCCGCCGAGCTTGGACCGGCCGTACACCGACCGGGGCGCGGGGTCGTCCCATTCCACGTACGGGTCGGTCTTGGTGCCGTCGAAGACGTAGTCGGTGGAGACGTACAGCAGGTGGGCCCCGGCGGCCCGGGTCGCCTCGGCGACGAAACGGGTGCCCAGCGCGTTGACGGCGTAGGCCCGGTCGGGGTCACCCTCACAGGCGTCCACCGCCGTCCAGGCCGCCCCGTGCACGACGGCGTCGGGGCCGGCGGCGGCCACGGCGGCGTGGACTGCGTCGCGGTCGGCCACGTCGAGGTCCTGGTGGGTCAGACCGACGACCTCGTGGTCGGCGAGGGCGGCCAGCAGCTCGGTGCCGACCTGGCCGCCGGCGCCGGTGACGAGGACCTTCACCGGGCGCTCACGCCCCCCGGAGCGGTTCCCACCACCACCGGTTGTCGCGGTACCAGGCCACGGTCAGGTCGAGGGCCTCGTCCAGGTCGTGGCGGGGCGCCCAGCCCAGAGCCCGGACCTTGTCGGTGGCGATGGAATAGCGGCGGTCGTGGCCGAGGCGGTCGGCCACCGGTTCGATCATCTCCTCGCCGTGGCCCAGGCGCTCGAGGAGGCAGAAGGTCAGCTCACGGTTGGTGATCTCGTTGCCCGCCCCGATGTTGTAGATCTCGCCGGTCACGCCCCGGCGCAACACCAGGTCCACGGCCTCGCAGTTGTCCTCGACATAGCACCAGTCGCGGACGTTGAGCCCGTCGCCGTACAGGGGGACCTTCTGGCCCTCGAGGAGGTTGGTCACGAAGAGGGGGATGACCTTCTCGGGGAACTGGTTGGGCCCGAAGTTGTTGGAGCTGCGGGTCACCACCACCGGCAGCCCGTGGGTCTCGTGGTGGGCCAGGGCGATGAGGTCCGAGCCCGCCTTGGCCGCCGAGTAGGGCGAGCGGGGTCCGAGGGGGTCCTCCTCGGTGAAGGAGCCCTCCTCGATGGAGCCGTAGACCTCGTCGGTGGAGATGTGCAGGAAGCGCTCGACCTCGGCCTGGCGGGCCAGGTCGCAGAGGACGTTGGTGCCGTCGCAGTTGGTGCGGACGAAGGCGTCGGGGCTCACGATCGAGCGGTCGACGTGGCTCTCGGCGGCGAAGTGGACGACCTGGTCGTGACCGGGAAGCGCCGCCGCCACCGCCTCGCGGTCGCAGATGTCGCCGTGGACGAAGCGGAAGCGGGGGTCGTCCTCGAAGGGGCGGAAGTTGTCGGTGTTGCCGGCGTAGGTCAGGGCGTCGAAGACGGTGACCTCGTCGTCGGTGTGCTCCAGGACCCACTTGACGTAGTTGGAGCCGATGAAGCCGGCCCCACCGGTGACGAACAGCTTGCTCATGGGTCCTCGTTCAGGGGCGCAGGGCCACGTGGGGTCGACGGGCGGGGTCCAGCTCGGCCCGGGGTGGGTTGGTGCGGTCCCGCTCGGAGAGGACCGGGTCGCTCACCCCCCAGTCGGCGCCGATGGCCGGGTCGTCCCAGGCCACGCCCAGCTCGTCGGCGGGGTTGTAGTAGCTGTCGACCAGGTAGGTCATGGTCATGTCGGTCAGGGCGGCGAAGCCGTGGGCCACGCCCGGCGGGATGAACACGCCCCGGTGGGGGTGGGTGCCGTCCTCGTCCTCGCCCAGGTCGAGCACGAGGGTGTTGCCGTCGGTGGGCGAGCCCTCGCGCAGGTCGTGCAGCACGACCCGGGCCCGGCCCGACGGCACGTACCAGTAGTCGGCCTGGTGGAGGTGGTAGTGCAGCCCGACCACGCAGCCCTGGCGACGGTCGCTGCGGTTGGCCTGGACCATCTCGCGGCCCTGGGGGAACCACTCGCGGCGGTAGGTCTCGACGAAGACTCCCCGCTCGTCGCCGAACAGGCGGGGTTCGACGACGTAGATGCCGGCGATGGTGGGGGACTCGGTGACGGTGGCCATGGACACGGGGCTTCCTACTGCAGGTCGACGCGGGAGTGGTCCCCCAGCATGAGCCGGGTGGCCTTGGGCACCCGACCCGAGCGCACGACCTCGACCTCCTTGCCGATGAGGCTGTCCTGCACCCGGGGGATGTTCACGATCCGGCTGTCCTCGAGGATCACCGAGTGCTCGACCTCGGAGTCGAGGATCTCGCAGCGGGCGGCCACCGAGGTGTAGGGACCGATGTAGCTGTTCACGATACGGGTCCCGCGCCCGATGACCGCCGGGCCCCGGATGGTGGATGCCTCGACGTGGGCGCCCTCCTCGATCACGACCCGGCCCTCGATCAGCGACACGTCGTCGACCTTGCCGCGCTGGTCGGGCTCGAGGGTCTCGAGGATGAGCCGGTTGCCCTCGAGGAGGGGGTCGAGCTTGCCGGTGTCCTTCCACCAGCCATCGAGGACCTCGTGGCGCACCCGGTGGCCCTGGTCGATGAGCCACTGGATGGCGTCGGTGATCTCCAGCTCGCCCCGCGGGGAGGGCTCGATGGCGGCCACGGCGTCGTGGATGGTGGGGTCGAACAGGTAGACGCCGACCAGGGCCAGGTCCGACGGCGGCTCGTCGGGCTTCTCGAGCAGGCGCACGACCTCGCCGGCCGGTCCCAGCTCGGCCACGCCGAAGCGCTGGGGGTCGGGGACCCGGGCCAGGAGGATCTGGGCCGACGGGGGGGTGGCGTCGCCCTCCAGGGAGGGTCGGGCCGAGGCCTCGCGATCGGCCTCGAAGCTCTCCACGAACTCGGCGATGCCCTGACGCAGGAGGTTGTCGCCCAGGTACATCACGAAGTCGTCGTCGCCGAGGAAGTCCCGGGCGATCAGCACGCAGTGGGCCAGGCCCAACGGCTCGTCCTGGGGGAGGTAGGTGACCTCGAGGCCCCACGCCGACCCGTCGCCCACCGCGGCGCGGATCTCGTCGCCGGTCTCGCCGATGACGATGCCGACCTCGGTGATGCCGGCCTCGGCCATGTCCTCGAGCCCGTAGAAGAGGATCGGCTTGTTGGCCACCGGCACGAGCTGCTTGGCGCTGGTGTGGGTGATCGGCCGCAGGCGCGTGCCGGCCCCGCCAGAAAGGATGAGGCCCTTCACGGCCGCCGTTGTACCACGTCGCCTGCCGGTTTCCCCGGGCCGCAGCGCCGCCGGTGGGGGCCCGCCCCCTATCCTCGCGCCCCCGTGTCCCCCCGCGTGCGTGCCGTCGTCCTGAACTACAACGGCGGCGCGCACGTGGTCGGCTGCGTCGCCGCCCTGACCCGGTCGGCCTGGCCCGCCGGCGACCTCGAGGTGGTGGTCGTCGACAACGCCTCCTCCGACGGCAGCGACGGCGAACTGGCCCGTCGCTTCCCCGAGGTCGAGCTGCGCCCGACGGGGGCGAACCGGGGCTTCCCGGCCAACAACTGGGCCATGGCCGACCTCGACGACGTCGAGTACGTGGCCCTGGTCAACAACGACGCCTTCGTCGAGCCCGACTGGCTCGGCCCCCTCGTCGAGGCCATGGAGGCCGACCCCGGGCTGGGCGCCGTCTGCCCCCGCATCGTGTTCGCCCCGCGGTTCCTCGACGTGACCCTCACCACCCCCACCTTCCGGCCCGGGGGCGGCGACGGGCGCGACCTCGGGGTGCGGCTCTCGGGCATCGAGGTCGACGGCGACGACGCCTGGTCCGAGGCCCAGCGGGTCGCCGGCTTCTGGGGCCAGGAGCACGGTGGCGTCGACGAGGCCGTCTTCGAGTGGACCCGGGACCGGGCCCTGGTGCGGGTGCCGGTGACGGGCGAGGGGACCACCGCTCGGCTGCGCCTGGCGGCCGAGGCCGACAAGGAGGTCGTCCTCGACGGCGGTGCCGGTCCGGTGACGGCGTCGGTCGGCCCGACGCCGACCTGGGTCGAGGTGCCGGTGGCGGGTGCGCCCTACGACGTGGTCAACAACGCCGGGTCGATCCTGGTCGAGGGCGGCTACGGCGCCGACCGGGGGTTCCTGCGCCGCGACGGCGCCGAGTTCGACGAGCCGGCCGAGGTCTTCGCCTGGTGCGGCGGGGGCGTGCTGCTCCGCCGCCGTTACCTCGAGGAGGTCGGCCTCTTCGACGAGCGCTTCTTCCTCTACTACGAGGACACCGACCTGGCCTGGCGGGGCCGGGCCCGGGGCTGGCGGTACCGCTACGTGCCCGCCAGCCGCCTCCGCCACATCCATGCCGCCAGCAGCGGTGAGGGGTCGGCCCTCTTCCAGCACTACGTCGAACGCAACCGCCTCCTGATGCTGACCAAGAACGCCCCCCGGGCGCTGGCCGCCTCCGCGGTGTGGCGCTACGTGCTGACCACGGCCAGCTACGCCCGCCGTGACGTGGTGGCCCCGCTGGTGCGGTGTCACCGACCGAACCTGGTCCTGACCCGCCGCCGGGTGCGGTCGTTCCTCGCCTACCTGCGCCTGCTGCCGGCGATGCTCGTGGCCCGGCGTCGCAACCGCCGGGCGCAGACGGTGCCCGACGCCGAGCTGGTCGCCTGGGCGGTGCCCCAGCCGACGCCGGTGAGCCTCGACGAGCCCGGAGCCGCGGCATGAAGGTCGCCGTCTACAACCGCTACTGGCGCACCGGCGGCGGGGCCGAGACCTACGGCGCCGCCGTGGCCATGGTCCTGGCCCGGAACCACGACGTCGACCTGCTCGGGCCCGACGACGTCGACCTGGCCGTGCTGGGGGAGCGCCTGCGCCTCGACCTGTCGGGCGTGCGCATGGCGGTCATCCGCGACCGCCCCGGTGCCGTGCACCGGGCCAGCAAGGGGTACGACCTGTTCGTCAACGTCTCGTTCATGAGCGACGACGACGCCGGCGCCCCCCGCAACATCTACATCACCCACTTCCCGGCCCGGTCGGCCGGTGACCTGAACGCCGTCCAGCGCGGGGCCATCCGGGTCCTGGGGCCGCTGGTGCGGGCCCAGGCCGTCGACACCGCCTGGGGCCAGGGCTTCTTCCCCCGCGAGGGCAGCCGTCCCCGCTACTTCTGGACCACCGACCAGGCGTCGTTCTTCGTCGAGGCCCGCCCCGACAAGGACGTGCCCGTGCGCATGGTCCTGCGTCACCAGCGGCCGCCGGGGGTGGGGCCGGCCACGGTGCGGGTCCTCGTCGACGACGAGGTGCAGGCCGAGCTCGAGGTCGCCGGCGGGGGCAACGCCCTGGCCCGGCGCCGGGGCGTGCCGGTCGTGGTCACGGTCCCGGCCCGGGCCGCCGCCGGCGAGGTCGAGGTGCGCATCGAGTCGACCACCTTCGTCCCCGCCGAGCACGGCCTGGGCGACGACGACCGACGGCTGGGCGTGGCCCTCACCACGATGCACACCGGCGTGCGCCTCCGGGATCGGACGGGCGCGGCGCTGGGCGCGTGGTTCCCCCTGCTGTACCGACCCCTGCCCAACCGGAACTTCCTCGACACCTACCAGACCCTGGTGGCCAACTCGACCTTCACCAAGGGCTGGATCCGCCGCTGGTGGGACCGCGACGCCACCGTGCTCTACCCGCCGGTGACCCTGCACGACCCCGGGCCCAAGGAGCCGATCATCCTCGGCGTGGGCCGGTTCTTCGCCCCCAAGGCCGGGCACTCGAAGAAGCAGAAGGAGATGGTCGAGGCGTTCCGGCGGCTGACCGCGACCGGGGCCGCCGAGGGCTGGTCCCTGCACCTCGTCGGTGGCTGCAGCGAGGCGGACCGCCCCTACCTCGAGGCGGTGCAGGCGGCGGCCGAGGGCCTGGACGTCACCCTGCACGTCGACGCCCCCGGCGCCGAGCTGGCCGACCTGTACGCCCGGGCCTCGATCTTCTGGCACGCCGCCGGGCTGGGGGAGGACGAGGAGGACGACCCCAACCGCATGGAGCACTTCGGCATCTCGGTGGTCGAGGCCATGTCGGCCGGCGCCGTCCCCGTCGTGCTGGGGCGGGCGGGGCCCAAGGAGATCGTCGAGCCGGGCGCCAGCGGGCTGCACTTCGAGGACCTCGACGGGCTGGTGGCGGCCACCGTGGGCCTCCTCGGCGATCCCGACGAGTTGTCCCGTCTGTCGGCGGGCGCGGTGGCCCGGGCCGAGCACTTCGGCCTGCCTGCCTTCGCCGAGCGCCTCGAGGCCATCGTCGCCGACACGATGGCCTGACCGCTACGGCGCCTCGTCCCGGATGGCCTCCCAGGTGAGGTACATGTAGGACGGGACGAAGCCCTGGTGGGCCGCCGCCTCGTCGTCCACGATGGCGTCGAGGTCCTCGGCCACCGAGCCGGCGAGCAGCGAGTCCACGTCGAACTCGTCGGAGTAGAAGCCCTCCCACGCGGTCTGGCCCGCCTCGACGCGCCGCTTCCAGTCCGCCGTGCAGAGCAGGCGGGTGGCGAAGCCGTGCTCGCGCAGGCGGGGGGCCAGGTCGGGTCCGAAGCGCCAGAAGACCGGGGTGTCGTCGCCGTGGAACTCCGGCTCGGTGGGCGGCGCCGTGGTGCCCTGCAGCAGGGGGACCTGCAGG
>CAYTJS010000011.1:0-26940 GCA_964438115.1 uncultured Iamiaceae bacterium | reverse complement strand
CTGACGACGGCGGGGAGCCTCGGGCCAGCACGCGCCCCCGCCGTCTACCCGGAGCAGCAACCCCCGATGGCCGTCTCCCGCCGTCGCTTCGTGAAGGGTCTGGCCGCCGGCGCCGCCCTCCCCGCCGCCGGGCTGGCCCTGCCCGGTGCCCTCACCATCGCCGGGGCCGACGGCACGCTGCCCAGCTGGGACCCGTCGGGGCCCGGCGGCACCTTCGCCCTCGACCGGGAGATGACCACCGACACGATCACCCCGAGTCTCGACCTGCTGCCCGCCGGTGGCGCCGAGGCCGGGGGTGGGCGCCGCCGGGGGGCCCGGGCCCTGGGCGTGGCGCCCTTCACCATGCTCGGGGTCACCATCAGTGGCGTGGCCCGCGGGGC
The DNA here is from genome assembly GCA_964438115.1 of uncultured Iamiaceae bacterium. Lineage (GTDB taxonomy): Bacteria > Actinomycetota > Acidimicrobiia > Acidimicrobiales > DATDAH01 > DATDAH01. Next base: position 26,560 of record CAYTJS010000011.1, on the reverse strand, counting down.
CCGGGTCCGGGCCCGACTGGCCGACGGCTGGAGTCCCTGGCTACCGCTCGTGCCCGACGGTGGCCACGGACCCGACGCCGGAGAGGGTGACCACCCCGCGTCGGCCCCCATCTGGTTCGGAGGGGCGACGGGCTGGGAGCTCGACCTCGACCCCGGGGCCTCCGCCGTGGCCCTGCACCTCGTGCGCCCGACCGGGCGCCGGGCCGAGGTCACCCCGTCGGCGCCCGCCGCCGGGACCGAGGCCGGCACCGCCACCGAGGGCGGCGCCGAGGCGGCCTACCGGGTCCCGGCGATCCGTCCCCGCTCGGCCTGGGGGGCTGCGCCCTACCGGGGCACCGTCGACACCGCCGACGGGCTGCGCCTCGCCGTGGTCCACCACACGGTCAACGGCAACGGGTACTCCACGGCGTCGGTGCCGTCGATGCTGCGGTCGATCCAGTCGTACCACCAGAACAGCCGGGGCTGGGACGACATCGGCTACAACTTCGTCCTCGACCGCTTCGGGCGGGTCTGGGAGGGGCGGGCCCGCAGCCGCTACGAGCCGGTCATCGGGGCCCACGCCAAGGACGTGAACTCCGGCTCGGTGGGCACCGCCTACCTGGGGGACGGCACCAGCGTCCGCCTGTCGGCCGCCGCCGTCAGCAGCCTGGGCAAGCTCCTCGGCTGGAAGCTGCGCCTCCACAACGGACGGCCCCGCACGACCAACATCAAGGGCCACCGCGACGTGGGCCAGACCTCGTGCCCGGGCAACACCGTCTACACCCAGTTGGGCGCGGTGCGCAGCAAGGCCATCGCCCTCCAGCCGCCGGAGGGGCCGTTCTTCGATGTGCGCGAGGCCGACGCCCGGGCCCGCCACCTGACGTGGGGACGGGTCGAAGGGATCATCACGCCCCTGCCCGACGGCACCTTCGCCCCCGACGTCCGGGCCTCCCGGGGCGACGCCGTCTTCTGGCTGTGGCGGCTGGCCGGCTCCCCGAACAGCACGGCGCCGCACGGGTTCACCGACCTCCCGGCCGGCGCCCACTACCTCACCGCCGTGCGCTGGGGCCGCCAGAAGGGGATCCTGCCCCTGCCCGGCGACCGCCGCTTCCGGCCCGACGCCGCCACCACCCGCCAGGCCCTGGCCCAGTGGCTCTGGCGGTACGCGGGCCAGCCCGACCCGAGCGTCGACCACGACTACGGCGATGCCCGTGCCGGCTCGGTCCTGCACGACTGGGCCGATGCCTACGCCCTGGTGCCCGGCGCCACCTTCGGCGGCGCCACCGTCCTACCCCGCCACGAGGCGGTGAAGCTGCTGTGGCGCATGCGTCGCTTCGACGACATCGGTCGCACCAGCCCGTTCGCCGCCGCCACCACCTGGGCCAAGTACCACGTGTTGGTGGGCACGGCGGCCACCGCCCGGTTCCACCCCGGCGACCCGCTGCAGCGGCGCTACGCCGTCACCTGGCTCTGGCGCCTCATGGACCGCCCCGGCGACCCCGCCCCGCCCGACGACCCCTTCACCGACGTCGCCGACACCGCCGCCTACGACGCCGCCGTGGAGTGGGCCACCGCCGCCGGATGGGTCGAGGGCACCACGGCGACCACGTTCTCGCCGACGGCCGCCCTCACCCGGGGCGACGCCGTCACCTGGCTCTGGCGGGCGGCGGGCCGGACCCCGCCCACCGCCGACGCCGGTTTCGCCGACGTCACCGATGACGACGGCGACCTCGACCTGGCCGTCGACTGGGCGACCGAGCACGGCCTGCTGGCCGGCTACGGCAACAACACCTTCCGCCCCGCCAACCCCGTCACCCGGGGCCCCTTCGTCCGGGCCATGCACCGCCTGGCCAAGAAGGAGGCGGCCTGGACGGCCCCACCCCCCTCCACCGTCCTCTTCTAGCCCGAGGCACCACCACCCCGAATCGGGGGGCTGGTGCCTCGACCGGAGATCGGCCGGTCAGGCCCGGACGGTGACGGGGGTCCCGACCGGGGCGAGGGGGGCCAGGCGGTCGATGACGGCGTTGGGCAGGCGGATGCAGCCGTTGCTCACCGCCTGGCCGATGACCGACTCGTCGGACCAGCCGTGGATGGCGATCTGGCCGATGCCACCGCCGAAGCTGGTCAACACGTCGGAGAACCCGGCCACGCTCAGCATCCACGACCCGTACGAGCCGCCGGGCTCGTCGATGGAGATGTCGACGTAGAACTCGCCCAGCGGGGTGGGCGTCGAGGGCGAGCCCACCGCCACCGGCGCCTCCATCAGCACCTCGTCGCCGTGGCGGGCCACGAGGAGGCGGTCGCTCAGGTCGACCTCGATGTGGTTGGGCACCACCCAGGTCTGGACCTGCGCGGCGTCGATCCAGGCCGTCGAGCCGTTGGGGCGGATGGGCAGGCGCACGTGGAGGCGGGCCCCCACCCGGTCGATCACGGCGAAGGAGAGCGGCATGCCCTCGTGTGTCGGATTGGGCAGCGACCACATGGGCTCGGTGGCGGTGGCCGAGTCGTAGAGGGCGACCGAGCCGACCACGGCCTGGGCGCCGAGATAGCCCGGCTCGGGCTCACGCACGTCGCTGACCGCCTTGGGGGGCAGGGCCCGGGGGCCCACGGCCGTGGCCGCGGCGGCCACCCCACCGCCCGAGGGCGGGGCCGACGCGCCCTCTCGCGACCGCAGGGCCACCGCGCCGAACCCGAGGCCGGCCGCCACCAGGGCGACGGCGAGCAGGATCGGGACGATCGGCCGGCTCACCCCCACCAGGGTACGGAACACCCGGCCGGAGGGAAAGGGGCCGGCGGAGGCCTCAGGCCGGCGTCTTCTCCTCGAGGCCGAGCATGCGCAGGGCGTTGCCCCGGCAGATCTTGTCGACCACGTCCTGGGGGAGGTGGCCCATCAGGTCCTCGGCCACCTGCTTGGTGTGGGGCCAGGTCGAGTCGGTGTGGGGGTAGTCGGTCTCGAAGGTGACGTTGTCGACGCCGACCTTGTCGAGGGCGTCGAGGCCGTGGCGGTCCCGGAAGAAGCAGCCGTAGACCTGGCGGTAGTAGTAGGTCGAGGGCGGCTCGGGGATGGTGTCGGCCACCCCGCCCCAGGCCCGGTGCTCCTTCCACACGTCGTCGGCCCGCTCCAGCACGTACGGGAGCCAGCCGATCTGGCCCTCGGAGTAGGCCAGGTTCAGGTCGGGGTGGCGCACCAGCACGCCCGAGAACAGGAAGTCCGACAGCGACGCCATGGCGTTGTTGAAGCTGAGGGTGGCCGCCACCGCCACGGGGGCGTCGGTCGAGGTGGCCGGCATCTGCGACGACGAGCCGATGTGCATGCACACCACGGTGCCGGAGCCGGCACAGGCGGCGAAGAACGGGTCCCAGTGGCCGGTGTGGATGCTGGGCAGGCCCAGCTTCGAGGGGATCTCGCTGAAGCACACCGCCCGGACGCCCCGGGCGGCGTTGCGCTCGAGCTCGGCCACGGCCAGGTCGACGTCCCACAGCGGGATGATCGTGAGGGGGATGAGGGCGCCGTCGCTGTCGCCGCACCACTCCTCGACCATCCAGTCGTTGTAGGCCTGCACGCAGGCCAGGGCCAGCTCCTTGTCCTGGGCCTCGGAGAAGGTCTGGCCGCAGAAGCGAGGGAACGTCGGGAACGACAACGACGCCTCGACGTGGTTCATGCGCATGTCCTCGACCCGGGCCTTCGGGTCGTAGCAGCCGGGGCGCATCTCGTCGTAGGTGATGGGCGTGAGCGTCATGTCGTCGCGGTCGAAGCCCACGGCGGCGACGTGGCGCTTGTTGGGGAACATCTGGCCGTCGTAGAACCAGATGTCGCAGGGGCGACCGTCTTCGGTCAGCTCGTACTCGTAGGTGGTGCCGCTCACGTACTTGAGCCCGCCGAGGCCGTGCCGCTCGACCCGGGGGCCCTCGGCCCGGAAGCGCTCGGGCAGCCAGGTCTGCCACAGGTGGGGCGGCTCGACGACGTGGTCGTCGACGCTGATGATCATGGGGATCTCGGCCACGGTCCCTCCCGGGATGGGGTGCTCTCGGCGAAATCTGACGGTCCGTCAGATTTTCACGATAGCGCCCGGGGCGAGGGCCACCCTCCGCGGCTGGCGTAGCGTGGTCGGCCATGTCCCACGACGATCTCCTCGCCCGGCACCGGGCGGTCCTGCCCTCCTGGATGGCCCTGTACTACGACGAGCCCATTGCGTTGGTCGAGGGCCAGGGCCGGCACGTGGTCGACGCCGAGGGCACCCGCTACCTCGACTTCTTCGGCGGGATCCTGACCACGATGACCGGCTACGACATCCCCGAGGTCACCGCCGCCATCCGCGAGCAGGCGGGGCGCATGCTCCACACCTCGACGCTCTACCTCATCCCCGAGCAGATCGAGCTGGCCGAGATGGTGGCCGAGCTGTCGGGCATCCCCGACGCCCGGGTGTTCTTCACCACCTCCGGCACCGAGGCCAACGAGGCCGCCCTGCTCGTGGCCTCGACCTACCGGCGGTCGAGCCAGGTCATCGCCGTGCGCAACAGCTACCACGGCCGGTCCTTCGCCACCACCGGCATCACCGGCAACCGGGGCTGGTCGCCGTCGGCCCTGACCCCGTTCCAGGTCAGCTACATGCAGTCGGGCTACCGGTTCCGCAGCCCGTTCCGCCACCTCGACGACGCCGCCTACACCGAGGCCTGCACCGAGGACCTGCGCGAGGTCATCGCCACCCAGACCGCCGGCGACATCGCCACCCTCATCGCCGAGCCCGTGCAGGGCGTGGGTGGCTTCGCCATCCCGCCCGACGGCTTCTTCGGGCCCGTCGAGAAGGTGTGCCGCGAGCACGACATGCTCTTCATCGCCGACGAGGTCCAGACCGGGTGGGGCCGCACCGGCGAGCACTTCTGGGGCTACCAGGCCCACGGCGTCCAGCCCGACCTGCTCACCTTCGCCAAGGGCCTGGGCAACGGGCTGACCATCGCCGGCGTCGTCGGCCGGGCCGAGGTCATGGACTCGATCTCGGCCAACTCCATCTCCACGTTCGGCGGCAACCCGCTGTCGTGCGCCGGGGCGCTGGCCAACCTGCATTACGTGCTCGACCACGACCTGCAGGCCAACACCAAGGCCCGGGGCGAGCAGCTCCTCGCCGCCCTCGCCCCCCTGGTGGACGAGCACCCGGCCATCGGCGAGATCCGGGGCAAGGGCCTGATGATCGGCTTCGAGTTCGTCGGTGCCGACGGCTACACCCCCGACCCCCAGGCCGCCGCCGCCGTCCTCGAGGGCTGCAAGTCCCGGGGCCTGCTCATCGGCAAGGGCGGCCTCCACGGCAACTGCCTCCGCATCGCCCCGCCCCTCACCCTCACCGAGGAGGAAGCGGCCGAGGGCGCCGCCATCTTCGCCGAGGCCGTACGCGCTGGGTGATCTGGAGCGCCTCCGGCGCTCTGGCTCCGCCATCGTCGAACACCCTCGGCGCGGCACCGCCGCAGGCGGCGCAGCCTCACGAAGGGCTGTCACATTCGAGCGCCTCCGGCGCTCTGGCTCCGCCATCGTCGAACACCCTCGGCGCGGCACCGCCACAGGCGGCGCAGCCTCACGATCGGCTGAGCCCGGTGGTCTAGTGGCTCATGAGGCGTTCGGCGAGGGAACGGCCGGTGGGGGCCTTGCCGGTGCGGACGCCCTTGTCCTCGAGCTTGGCGGCGGCCTTCTGGATGTGGCGGACGCCGATCCAGCGCAGGGGCTCGGGCTCCCACTTGCGGGGCTCGTGGTTGACCATGGGCAGGGCCAGCAGGTCGGACTCGGTGCCGGTGATGAGGTCGGTCAGCACCCGGCCGGCCAGGTTGGAGGCGGCCACGCCCTCGCCGGCGTAGCCCCCCGCCTTGGCCAGACCCGTCGCCCGGTCGAAGCCGAAGGAGGGCATCCAGTCGCGGTGCACCCCGACGGGGCCACCCCAGCAGGCCTCGAAGCCGACCTCGTCGGCCAGCGTCGGGAAGAACTCGGCGAAGTGGGCCCGCAGGTTGCGGGAGGTCTCCTCGACGCAGTCCATCTCGGCGCGGATGGCCGACCCCCACTCGTAGGTCGAGCCCCGGCCGCCGAACACGATGCGGTCGTCGCGGGTGATCTGCAGGTAGTCGACGGTCAGGCGCTTGGACTGCATGACGAAGCGGGTGCGCCAGCCGATCTCGTCGCGCTGGGCCGCGGTCAACGGCTCGGTCAGCAGGATCTGCGAGTAGATCGGCATGATCTCGCGCTTGTGGCCCGGCAGCTGGGAGAGGTAGGCCTCGCCGGCCAGCACGATCACCTCGGCCTTCACGTCGCCGGCGGCGGTGTGCAGCACGGGCGAGGGCGAGAGGTCGTAGCCGGTGACCGCCGTGTGCTCGTGGATCGTGCCGCCGAGCCGCTCGACGGCCCGGGCCAGGCCCCGCACCAGGCGGCCGGGGTGCACGGCGGCGAAGGGCTCGGAGAAGAGGGCGCCCCAGGTGTTGTCCACCTTCACCAGCTCGGCGGCCTCGCCCGGCTCCAGCCAGCAGACGAAGTCGGGGTCGCCCAGCACCTCCATCTCGTGCTGGAGGGCCTGCAGGGCCTTCACCTGATGGCCGCCGCGGGCGACGAAGAGCACGCCGTCGCGGTCGAAGTGGGCGTCGACGGCGTGACGGTCGAGGGCGGCGGCCACCTGGTCGACGGTGTCCTTGAGGGCGTGGTGCACCGCCTTGGCCGGCTCGAGGCCGACCCGGTGGATCATCTCGTCGTAGCTGACCGAGATCTCCGGCGAGCACCAGCCGCCGTTGCGACCCGAGGCCCCCCAGCCGGCGATCTCACGCTCGAGGACGACCACCCGCAGCGACGGGTCGCGCTCGAGCAGGTAGAGGGCGGTCCACAGCCCGGTGAAGCCGGCGCCCATGATGGCGACGTCGCACTCCGTCGACCCCGGCAGGGCCGGGCGGGGGGTCAGGTCGTCCCCCGAGGTCTGCATCCACCAGCTCACCGGGCGATCGGGCGTCTCCACGGACAGGGATCATGGCACCGCTACGGTCCCGTGGCGCATGTCCAAGGTCCTCGACCACGAACCGGTGCTGGTCGGCGTCGGTCAGTTCGTCCACCGGCCCGACGAGGGGCCGCCGCCGGACCTGGTGGAGGCGATGACCGCCGCCGCCCGGACCGCCGGTGAGGATGCCGGGGGCGGGCTGCTCACCGGGGTCGACTGGATCGTCGCCCTGAAGGGGGCCTGGACCCACCCCGACCCGGCCCGTGAGGTCGCCGCCGCCGTCGGGGCCCCCGGCGCCCACACCGTGCTGGCCGAGGTCGGCATCACCCAGCAGGAGGTGATCGACACCGCGCTGGCCGCCGTGGCCGGCGGGCGCAGGGCTGCCCTGATCCTCGGCGGCGAGGTCAACCACGGCTCGACGACCCTGGCCGCGGGGGCGGTGGCCGAGGCCCGGCGGGCCACCGCCGAGCCCGACGAGCACCTCGTTTCCCACGACCTGGGCATCAGCCCCGTCGAGATCGAGCACCTCTTCGTCGACCCCCCGACCGTCTACGCCGTCATGGAGGACGCCTTCGCCCGGCTCGCCGGCTGGGACGCCGACGAGCACCGGCGCGCCCTGGGCCGGCTGACGGAGCGCTTCGCCCTCGTGGCCGCCGCCAACCCCTACGCCTGGGACCGCAGCGCCCCGACGGCGGCCGAGATCGTCGAGCCGGCGGCCGACAACCGCATGATCGCCGAGCCCTACACCAAGCGGTGCTGCTCCAACCTGCGGGTCAACCAGGCCGTGGCCCTGCTCGTGACCACGGTGAGCGAGGCCCGGCGGGCCAGGATCCCCGAGGACCGCTGGGTCTTCTGTCACGGGTCCGCCTTCGCCAATCACGCCGTGCCCGTGATCCGCCGCGTGTCACCCGGGCGCTCACCGGTGATGGCGGGGGCGGGACGGCGAGCCTTGGAGCTGGCCGGCGTCGGCCCCGACGACCTCGGCCACCTGGACCTCTACTCCTGTTTCCCGGCCGCCGTGCAGATCGCCGCCCACGAGCTGGAGATCGACCCCGAGCGGCAACTGACGGTCACCGGCGGGATGACCTTCGGCGGGGGCCCGCTCAACAGCTACCAGCCCCACGCCCTGGCCACCATGGCCGACGTGCTCCGCGCCGACCCCGGTAGCACCGGCTTCGTCAGCGCGGTGTCGGGCTTCATCACCAAGTACGGCGCCAGTGTCTGGTCCACCACCCCGGCGCCCGACGGCTGGCGGGGCGAGGACGTCACCGCCGCCGTGGCCGCCGCCGACGCCCCCCACGAGGACACCTCTGACCCCGGCGACGACGTCACCGTGGTGGCCGGCACCGTCGTCCACGACCGGGAAGGAAACCGAACCCGGGTGGCGATCGTCGAGACCCCCGCCGGCCTCCGGACCCTGCGCAGCACCCCCGTCATCTGACCCCACCTCCTCGCTTCTGGCCCTGGATTTCGGTGTTCCAGCACCGAAATCACCGGCCAGAACGGGTCAGTAGCCGAGCAGGGGGGTGAGGTAGGAGCGGACGATGTCGCGGCCGTAGTCGCGGTCGGGGGCCCAACGGCCGCCCAGGCGCTCGACGGTGGGGGCCACGGCGTAGACCGAGGTGAAGTGGCGGGGGTCCGGGGTGTTGGCCCGCGGATAGGTGGGCGCCCCGGCGTAGAGGGCCAGGTGGTCGATGCAGGCGATGACGCCCACCCGCCAGTTCGGGAACCGCTGGTGGGCGTTCGGGTCGTCGTTGCCGCCGCCGGCGGTGGTCTTCAGGCCGCACGAGTTGCGCCAGGCGGGGGTCAGCACGCCGCCGAAGTTGCCGTAGGCGGTCTCCTTGGCCGACTGGGCGTAGGCCACCTCGGGGCGGATCCCCCGGGACGGGGCCAACTCCCAGTAGAGCCGGGCGTTCTGCACGAACCGGGGGGACGCCCCGTTGGCCCGAGCCCAACGCTGGGCCGCCGCCGCCGTGGTGTAGCTGCGGCCCTCGATGGGGGTCTCGACACCGCGGCTGCGGTAGACGACCGCCTTCACCCGGTCGCGGAAGGCCACGTGGTCGGCGGAGCGCACGGCGACGGTCACGGCCACCTTCGCCCCCTCCGGGGTGCCCGGGCGGCTGGTCACCTCGACCCGTAGGAGCCGGCCCGCACCCGGGGGTACCGCGGTGAAGCGGAAGGTGCCGGCCCGCACCGCGGGCGAGACGTCGGTGGTGCCCACGAAGTAGCGGATGAGGAAGCGGGGGGTGTCGGGGATCCCCTTCACCGCCAGGTCGTCGACCACCTCGCCGTCGTTCTCGATGCGCACGCCGAAGCGGGTCCGACCGTTGGGCGGCACCAGGGCGACCCGGGTCTGGCCCAGCGAGTCCCAGTTGTAGACGTCCTCGCCGACGTAGGTGGTCTCGCGCCAGCGCCGCACCAGGGCGTCGGGTTGCCAGCACGACCCGGTGCAGCTGCCCTCCGCCGTCGGGGCGGGCGCCGCCGGCGTCTCCCGGGCGCCGACCGGGGCCGGGGCGAGCAGCGTCGGCACCAGCACGGCCGCCACCAGGGCGGGACCGAACCAGCACCGACGACGGGCACGGGATGCCATGGCGACCACGGTACCGAGCGGCCACCAGGCCCCGGGGTCGGTCACCGGGTGATCGAGAGGCCCCCGAGCAGGGTGTCGCGCAGGTCGCGGGGGTCGATCACGTCGTCGTAGCCCATCGTGTGGGCGGTCCGGTACGGCCCGCCCGCCTGGAGGATCTCGGCCGCGGCCTGCTCGTCGGGCGAGAGCCCGGCGGCCCGGCCCCCACTGGTCGCGGGCATGGCCCCGAGCAACACCCCGGGGAAGGCCAGGGTCAGGGTCTGGTGGTCGAAGGGGTTCATGGCCATGGCCGAGGAGCCGAACCCGAAGGCCTTGCGCAGGGTCACATGGAGCTTGGTCCCCGGGTACCGGCGCTGGGCGGCGAAGAGGCCGGCGGCGGCCCGCAGCACGCCGTCACGCTCGGCCTCGGTGCCGGCGAGGACGCCGGGGTTGTCGGCCAGGAACACCACCGGTAGGCCGAAGGGCGCCACCGTGTCGAGGAAGCGGGCGGCCTTGTCGGCCTCGTCGCGGCCGATGGCGCCGGCCCGCACCGACGGGTCGTTGGCCACCACGGCGACCGACCGGCCCCCCAGGCGGATCAGGGCCGTGAGCATCCCGCCCCCGAAGCCGGCGCCCACGACCATCGCCGAGCCGGCATCGGCCAGCCGCTCGACCACGGCGGCCATCGGGTAGGGACGCCGGGGGTCGGCGGGCACGAGATCGAGCAGGTCGGTGAGGCGGCGGGGCCCGGTGTCGGCCCCGGCGACCACCGTGCCGTCGTCCAGGTAGGACAGCCAGCGCCGGGCGGCGGCGATGGCGACGAGGTCGTCGTCCACCACGTCGTGCACCACCCCCGACGCCGTGGCGACCGCCGGGCCGCCCAGGTCCTCGGGGGTGACGACCTCGCCGGTGGCGGCCTCCACCAGGACGGGGCCGGCGGTGAACAGGGCGGCACCCCGGGTCATCACGGCGTAGTCGGCGAGCGGGGCGGCCAGCGCGCTGTGGCCGGCAGCCGGGCCGAGCACGAGGGTGACGAGGGGGACGACACCCTTCAGGTCGGCCAGACCCTGCAGGTCGTTGGGACGACGGCCGGCGTGCTCGGCGGTCATGCGGTGGCCGGCGCCGTCGAGGAGCAGGACGACGGGCAGCCGCTCGCGGGCGGCGATCTGGGTGAGGCGCACCCGTTTGTCGGTGTTGCCCACCCCGATCGACCCGCCCTTGACGGTGAAGTCCTCGGCGGCGGCCAGCACGGTCCGCCCGCCGACGGGACCCATCCCGGCGACGAGGGCGTCGCCCGGGAGGTCGTCGAGACCGCCGACCAGGCGACCCAGCTCGGCGAAGGCGCCGTCGTCGAAGAGGGCAGCCAGGCGCTGCCGGGCGTCGAGCTTTCCCCGGGCGTGCTGGCGGTCGAGCTTGTCGGGCCCACCCATGGCCCCGGCCGCCTCGCGGCGCCGGGCCAGCTCGTCGAGCAGTGGCCCCCAGCCGCCTGCCGTGCCGTCCCCCGTCACGCCCTAGGTTCTACCGGACCACCGCAGGCCACGAGGGGGGACCATGCCCGACCCACGGGTGACGCTGACCTACGACGGTCCGGTCGCCGTCATCACCAACGACAACCCGGACAAGAAGAACGCCTTCGACGACGACATGGACCTCGCCCTGTTCGAGATCCTCGCCGAGTTGACGGCCAACCCGGCGGTGCGCGCCGTGGTGTGGCGGGGCGAGGGCTCGGTGTGGTCGTCGGGCCGTGACGTCGGCGCCATCGGCGGCGGTCAGGTCGAGATGACCCACCACGAGCTGATGACCCGCGGCCAGCGGGGCATCCAGCAGCTGTGGGACCTCGAGGCCCCCGTCATCGTCGCCATCCAGGGCTGGGCGATCGGCGGCTCGTTCCAGCGGGCCCTGCTCTGTGACATCCGCATCGCCGCCGAGGGCGCCCGCTTCATGCTCCCCGAGACCCGCTACGGCGTGATCCCCGACACCGGGGGCATGGGTGTCCTCTTCCAGATGTGCGGCCACGGCGTGGTGAGCGACATGGTCCTCACCGGCCGGGCCCTGACCGCCGAGGAGGCGCGGCACCACGGGATCGTGTCCCGGGTCGTGCCCCCCGCCGAGCTGGACGGGACCGCCCTGACCATGGCCCATGACATCGCCGGCCGCTCCGCGGTGGCGGTGAAGATGGCCCGGCGGGTCATCGCCCACCTCGGCCGGCCCGCCCAGCTCGCCGCCATGGAGGACGAGCTGATCTACCAGACCTTCATCAACAAGTCCGACGACTACGCCGAGCTGCGGGCCGCCCACGCCGAGGGCCGTGACCCGGTGTTCCGGGGGAGCTGACGTGAGCACCGACGAGCCCATCGGCCTGCCCGAGCCCCCCGAGGTGGGGGCCACCGCCCTGCCGCCCGGCACCTACGACGGCCGGGTCGTGGTCGTCACCGGCGCCGGCACGGGCCTCGGCAAGGCCATCGCCACCGAGTTCGCCCGCCTGGGCGCCGCCATCGCCGTCCTCAGCCGCAAGCCCGAGCACCTCGACGCCGGCCGCGAGGCCATCGAGGCCGTCGGGGCCCGGGTCCTGACCGTGGGCTGCGACATCCGCGAGCCCGAGGCCATCGCCGCCGCCTTGGACGCCGTCGAGGAGGGCCTGGGGCCGGCCGACGTGCTGGTCAACAACGCCGCCGCCAACTTCCCGGTGCCGGCGGAGGACATGAGCCCCAACGCCTGGCGCACGGTCGTCGACATCACGCTCAACGGCACGTTCTTCTGCTCCCGTGAGTTCGGGCGCCGCCACCTCGCGGCCGGCACCCCCGGCAGCATCGTCAACGTGGGGGCGTCCTACGCCTGGACGGGCGGGCCCGGCTTCGCCCACTCGGCGGCGGCCAAGGCCGGCGTGAAGAACATGGTCGAGACCCTCGCCGTCGAGTGGGGCCCGTACGGGATCCAGGTCAACGGCCTCGTCCCCGGCCTGTTCCCCCACGAGGACATGACCGCCGACATCCGCTCCAACCTGGACCGCACCAACGAGAAGGACGGGTGCCAGCCCGCCCTGCGGGTCGGGCGGCTGCGGGAGCTGGGCTGGGCCGCCACCTTCCTGGCCTCGCCCTACGCCCGGTTCATCTCCGGCCACACGCTCGTCGTCGACGGCGCCAACTGGCAGCGCCGCTCGCTCACCAACCCCCAGGTCGTCACCGTCCGCGACCAGATGGGCAAGGGGGCGTTCGCGCCATGACCGATCCCTACGCCGGGTTCGAGGGCCGGGTCGGGCGAACCGTGGCCGGGTCCGAGCCGTGGTGGCCGCCGCGGGCCACCGCCCCCGAGGGGGCGCCCAACGTGCTCGTCATCCTCGTCGACGACCTGGGCTACAGCGACCTGGGCTGCTACGGCGGCGAGATCCGTACCCCCAACCTCGACGGCCTGGCCGCCGCCGGCCTCCGCTACACGAACTTCCACGTCACCCCGATGTGCTCGCCCACCCGGGCCGCCCTGCTGACCGGCTGCAACAGCCACCGGGTCGGCGTCGGCCACGTGGCCCACTCCGACCCCGGCTTCCCCGGCTACGCCATGGAGCTGACCGAGCGGACCGCCACCGCGGCAGAGATCTTCCGGGGTGCGGGCTGGGCCACGTTCATGGCCGGCAAGTGGCACCTGGCCAAGGACTCCGACCTGAACGCCGCCGGTGCCCAGCACTCCTGGCCCTGTCAGCGGGGCTTCGACCGCTTCTACGGGATCCTCGACGGGTTCACCAACCTGCACCAGCCCCACCGGCTGATGCAGGACAACCAGCCGGTCGAGGTCGACGCCTACCCCGAGGGCTACTACCTGACCGACGACCTGACCGACCGGGTCCTGTCCTGGTGGAAGGAGCTGCGGGCCAGTGACCCCCACCAGCCCTGGTTCACCTACCTGGCCCACCCGGCCGTGCACGCGCCGCTGCACGCCAAGGACGAGGACCGGGCCCGCTACGAGGGCCGCTACGACGAGGGCTGGGACGCGGTGCGGGCCGCCCGCTTCGCCCGCCAGCAGGAGCTGGGCATCGTCGCGCCGGGGGTGGAGTGCGCCCCCCGCAACCAGGAGGAGGGCGACGAGGTCCGGGCCTGGGCCGACCTGTCCGACGACGAGCACCGCCTCTTCGCCCGCCACATGGAGGTCTACGCCGGGATGGTCGACGCCGTCGACCAGAACGTCGGCCGCCTCCTCGCCGGCCTGGCCGACCTGGGAGAGCTGGAGAACACGATCGTGGTCTTCACCTCCGACAACGGCGCCTCGCGGGAGGGCGAGGAGGCGGGCACCAGCGGCTACTACGTCCACCTGTTGGGGGAGCCCGACGTGGCCGCCGACCTGCCCCGCATCGACCGCCTGGGCACCGCCGAGACCATGCCGCACTACCCCCGGGGCTGGGCCATGGCCTCCAACACCCCGTTCCGGCTCTACAAGATCAACACCCACGCCGGCGGCCACACCGTGCCCTTCATCCTGTCGTGGCCCGAGGGGGTCGCCGGCCGGGGCGAGCTGCGCCGCCAGTACGCCCACGTCGTCGACCTGCTACCCACGCTGCTCGACCTGACCGGGGTCGAGGCGCCCACCGAGCGCCACGGCGAGCCGCTCATCCCCATGGCCGGCCGCACCTTCGCCCCCACCCTGGCCGACCCCGACCACCCCGACACCCGTACCGAGCAGGTGTACGAGATGGTCGGTCACCGGGGCTACTACCGCGACGGCTGGGAGGTGGTCACCCGGCACCGGCCCCTGACCCCGATCGACGACGCCGAGTGGGAGCTCTACGACCTGCGGTCGGACCCGACCGAGCTGACGGACCTGGCCCGCGAGCACCCCGACAAGGTGGCCGAGCTGGCCGCGGCGTGGGAGGCGGCGGCGCGGGCCGAGCAGATCTACCCGCTGGACGAGGGCTCGAACCTCAAGTTCGTGCAGCGCCCGCCCCGGTCACTGGTCTACGGCGAGCCGATCCGCATCCTCCCCGGCACGCCCACCCTCGAGCGGTGGCGGTCCAACGAGCTGATCAACATGCGGGACTTCACGGTCACCGCCACCCTCCACCTCGACGGCGGCGAGCGGGGCTGGCTGGTGGCCCACGGGGACCAGGGCGGGGGTTACGGCCTGCTCCTCGACGACGACGGCCTCTGGTGGGTCCACAACGACGGCAAGGGCGTGGTGCGCCGGCTGGCGGGCGGGCCGGTGCCCACGGGCGAGGTCGAGGTGGCCGCCGCCGTCCGCGCCCCGGGCGGCTTCACCTGGGACGTGACCCTTCTGGTCGACGGCGAGGAGCGGGCCGCCGACACGGGCTACCGGATGCTCTTCCCCATGTCACCCTTCGAGGGCATCGACGTGGGCATCGACCGCCGCTCACCGGTGTCGTGGGCGGTCTACGAGGCCGAAGGCCCCTTCCCCTTCACCGGCGACCTGCGCGAGGTCCGCTACCAGCCGGGCGAGCCCGCCCCCGACTCGGCCTGGCGCTGGATCCAGATGCTCCGGGAGATGGGCGCCGCCTTCGAATGAGTTGGAGGGAATACGGTCCGGATTCCGGACCGTATTCCCTCCATTGGAAAGGGGCGACGGGTCCTGGACCTCGGGGCGTGCTCAGGCGATGGCGCCGGCGGCGCGGAGGTCGGACTGCTCGGCCTCGGTGAAGCCGGCCTCGGTCAGCACCGTGGCGGTGTCGGCGCCGGGCCAGGCCGGGGACCGACCCGGGCGGCCGGGCGTGGCCGACAGACGGGGCACCGGGGGGACGGTGGGGCCGCCGTCGGGGAAGACCCGGGCCTGCAGCTGCGGGTGGGCCATGGCCTCGGTGAAGGACAGCACCGGGGCGACGCAGGCGTCGGTGCCGTCGAAGACCGCCACCCACTCGTCGCGGGTTCGGGTGGCGATGGCCTCGGCCAGGCGGGCCCGCAGCTCGGGCCACCGAGCCTGGTCGTACTGCTCGGGCAGGTCGGCGTCAGCCAGGCCCAGCCCGTCGAGCAGGCAGGCGTAGAAGTGGGGCTCGATCGGGGCCACCGACAGGGCCTCGCCGTCGGCGCACTCGTAGACGGCGTAGAAGGGCGCCCCACCGTCGAAGAGGTTGGTGCCCCGGTCGGCGGTGTGCATCCCCGAGGCGGCCATCGAGTAGAAGACCGAGGCCACCGAGGCCACCCCGTCGACCATGGCGGCGTCGACCACCTGGCCCCGGCCCGTCCGTTGGGCCGCCAGGAGCGCGCACACCACCCCATAGGCCAGGGACAGGCCGCCGCCGGCGAAGTCGCCCAGGACGGTGAGGAGCGGCGCCGGCGGCACCTCCGGTCGGCCGATGGCCCGCACCACACCGGTGACGGCCTCGTAGTTGAGCGAGTGGCCCGCGGTTGAGGCCAGGGGCCCGTCCTGGCCCCAGCCGGTCAGGCGGCCGTAGACGATGCGGGGGTTGCGGGCGAGGACGACGTCGGGTCCGACCCCGAGGCGCTCGACCACCCCGGGACGAAAGGACTCGAGGAACGCGTCGACGGTCTCGGCCAGACGCAACACGACCTCGACGCCGGCGGAGGACTTCAGGTCGACGGCGATCGAGCGCCGCCCCCGGTCCCAGGCGCTGGGGGGCCGGGCCACCGGTTCGGCGGGGACCTCTGACGGGCGGTCGACCCGGATGACCTCGGCCCCCATGTCGGCCAGGCGCAGCGAGCCGTAGGGCAGGGCGCCCAGCCCGGCCAGCTCGAGGACCCGGAGCCCGGCGAGGGGGCCGTCGTTGGTGCTCACCGCCCCATCGTGGCCCACCGGCCACCCGGGGCCCGGACGCGGAACGGGACGGCGCCGAGGCACCGTCCCGTTCCGGTTCCGGGGATGCTGAGGGGAAGGCTCGGCCACCCCCGGGAGGGCGGCGGGATCAGCCGCCGATGTTGGTGGCGGCGTCGGCCAGGGACTGCGTGCACTCCTGCAGGGCCTCGGCGTCGGCCTGGTCCAGGTCGGCGGCGTTGTTGGCCAGCTCGGTACCCGACTCCTGCAGGGCGGTGAGCTCTTCCTGGAGACCGGCCAGGTCGGTCACGCTGGCACCGTCCAGCTCGGCGGCCAGGGCCTCGACGTCGTCGCAGTAGGCCTGCACGTCGGCGTTGCCGCCGCCGCTGTCACCGCTGTCGCCGCTGTCGCCGCTGTCCTCGGTCGAGTCCGAGCCGCCGCTGTCGCCACCGTCGTCGCCGCAGGCGGCGGCCGCACCGGTGAGCAGCATGAGGACGAAGAACATGCTGAGCAGTCGCTTCATGGGGGACCTCTCCCTTGTCTGAGGCCCCCGGAGGTCGAGGGCACGAGGGAGAGTATGGGTCACCGCCGACCGGCCCGACGTGAGTAACCGTTACTCAAACCAGGGCCGGGGGCCGCTCAGCCCAGACGGCCCCGGGTGCGCCAGCGCTGCCAGAGGGCCGAGAGGCCGATCAGGAGCAGGCTCCCCGCCAGCACGATGGTGGCGAGCACGTTGATCTGGGGCGGCAGGGCCGTCTTGGACGCGTTGTTCACGTACAGCGGGTAGGTGACCGTGGAGCCGGCGTTGAACAGCGTGATGATGAAGTCGTCGAGGGAGAGGGCGAACGACAGCATCGCGGCGGCGACGATGCCCGGGAGGATGAGGGGCAGGGTGACCCGCAGGAAGGTGCGGGTCGGCGTGGCCCCCAGGTCCATGGCGGCGTCCTCGAGGGTCCAGTCGAAGCCCCGGATGCGGGCCTTCACGGTCAGGGCCACGAACGACACCATGAACATCACGTGGGCCAGCACGATGGTCACGAAGCCCAGGTTCCACTTGAGGTCGAGGAACAGGGTGAGCAGCGACGAGCCCAGGACGATCTCGGGGGTGGTCAGCGGTAGCACGAGGAACAGGTCGACGCCCCCCGCCCCCTTGAAGCGATGCCGGACCAAGGCGATGGCAGCCAACGTGCCCAGCACCAGGGCCGCCACCGTGGCCACGGCGGCGATCTCGAGGCTGGTGCGCATGGCGTCGGCCAGCGCCGGGTACTTGAACGGGTCCTTCCAGGCGTCGAGCGAGAACCCCTTCCAGACCAGGTTGAACTTGCCCTCGGGGCTGTTGAAGGAGAACAGCACGATGACGAAGACGGGCAGGAAGAGGTAGAAGAGGACGAAACCGCCCACGGCGTTCAGGAACCAGGACCCGGCCCGGCGCAGCGCCGCCGGCCAGGTGAAGCCGGGGCGGACCGCCGGCTGGGCCTCCTCGGCGGCGGCGAGGGTGACGCTCACACCAGGTCCTCGGTGCCCAGGGCCCGGGTGTAGGCGATGACGCCGATGAGGATGGCGATCATGAGGATCACCGACAGGGCGGCGGCCTGCGGGTACTCGAACTGGCGCAGGAACAGGGTCTGGATGCGGTTGCCCACCATGGTCTGGTTGGTGCCGCCGAGGTACTGGGCGTTGACGAAGTCACCGGCGGCGGGGATGAAGGTGAGCAGGCTGCCGGCCAGGACGCCGGGCATCGACAGGGGCAGCAGGACCTTGCGGAAGCTGCGGAACCCCCCGGCGTAGAGGTCGCGGGCGGCTTCGAGCAGGCGGGGGTCGATCTTCTCGATGCTCACGTAGATGGGCAGGATCATGAACGGCAGGAAGTTGTAGGTGAGCCCGCCGATCACCGCCCACTGGGTCGACAGCATCCGACCGTCCTGGACGAAGATGCCCAGCCAGTCGAAGAACGACACGACGATGCTGTCGTCCTGCAGGATCGTCTTCCAGGCCAGCGTCCGGACGATGAAGGTGATGAAGAACGGCAGGATGACGAGGCCCAACAGCACGTTCTTCCAGCGCCCGCTCTTGAACGCCAGGACGTAGGCCAGCGGGTAGGCCATGGCCAGGGCCAGCAGCGTGGCGGCCAGGGCGTAGCCGAACGAGCGCAGGAGTGGCTCGCTCTCGGCGCTGATGGCGTCACTGAAGTTCGAGAACTCCCAGCTGAAGCTGAGGGTCGGGTCGTAGACGTTGCCGCTGGTGCTCGACAGCGAGGTGCGCACCAGGGACCACAGCGGCACCACGAAGAACATCCCCAGGTACAGCAGGACGGGCGCGGCCATCAGCCACGGCGTCAACGCACTGCGGCGAGTGCCTCCTGCGGCGGTGCCGGCCATGGGCCCGGTGCTCTCCCGCTCAGCCCTCGGTGACCTCGGCGTAGATCGAGGTGAACTCCTGGTCCTCCTCGTCGGTGAGCGGCCGCCACACGACCGCCGCCTCGGTGTACTCGTCCGGGGGGTTGATCAACGGGTTCGCGGCCAGCTCCGGGTCGAGGCGGGCCAGTTCCTCACCCACGCCCTCGACGGTGGGGATGTATTGCACCCACGCCGTGATCTGGGCCATGTTCGCCGGGTCGTACACGTAGTCCATCCACGCCTCGGCCCCGGTCGAGTTGGCCGTCGAGATGGGCATGACCATGTTGTCCGAGAAGAGGAGCATCCCCTCCTCGGGCACCACGAAGCGGAGGTTGGGGTTGTCCAGCAGCAGCTGGGCCACGTCGCCGGAGTACACCTGGGCGATGGCGGTGTTCCCGGCGGCCAGGTCGTCGAGGTAGTCGTTGCCGGTGAAGCGTCGGATCTGGCCGGCGGCCTTGGCCTCGGCGACGTGGTCGGCGGCCTCCTGGACCTGGTCGGCAGTGGCGGTGGCCGGCGAGTAGCCGAGGGCCAGCAGCACCTGACCGAGGCCGTCCCTCAGGTCGCTGAACATGGTCACCTGGCCGGCGAACTCGGGATCGAACAGGTCGTTCTGCGAGGTGATCTCGCGTCCCGTGAGCTCGGTGTTGTAAGCGATGGAAGTGAAGCCCGAGAACCAGGGGAGGCTGTAGGTGCGCTCGGGGTCGAACTCGACCCCCTGGAGGCTGGGCACCAGGTTGGCCTTGTTGGGGACGTTGGCGTCGTCGATGGGTGCCAGCCAGCCCAACTGGATCAGGCGGGCGACGAGGAAGTCGGTGACCACGAAGAGGTCGGCACCGACGTCCTCGCCCCGGCTGAGGGGCTCACGGATGCGGGCGAAGTACTCCTCGTTGGAGTTGACGTCCTCGGTGTAGCTCACCGACAGGCCGCTGGCGGTCTCGAACTGGCCGACGGTCTCCTCGTCGATGTAGGCGGGCCAGTTGGAGATGCGCAGCGAGTCGGCCGTGGTCGGCTCGAAGTCGGCGGCGCTGCCGCCGCCACCGGAACCACCTCCATCGTCACCACCGCAGGCGGCGAGCAGGCTCGGCCCCAGGGCGAGGCCGCCGAGGGCCAGGCCGGTGCGGCCCAGGAACCGGCGGCGGCTCATGGCCGCCAGCTGGCGCTGCAGGTCGTCGGGCAGGGGTCGGGTCATGGTTGGCTCTCCTCGAGCTCGCCGGCTTCCGGATCGGTGGCGGACGCCTCATCGGGGCGCCCGGGCAGGACGACGGCGGCGCCGTCCTCCCAGCCCACGTGCACCCGGTCCCCGGGGTGCAACAACGGCAGGTCCTGGTCGGGTCCGACGTGGGCCACCACCTCGCTGCCGTCGGCGGCGGCGGCGGCCAGGCGGACCACGGGACCCTGGAACACGAGATCGGTGACGGTGACGGGCACGGACCCGACCGGGCCCTCGGCGCCGGCGGTCACCCGCACCCGCTCGGGGCGGACCATGAGGGTGGCGTCGCCGGTGACGGTGCCGACGGGTCGGGCGCCGATGGTCGACCCCAGGGCCTCGACGGTGGTGGTGCCCCCGTCCGTGCTCGTCACCCGGGCGGGCCAGAGGTTGGCCTGGCCGATGAAGCCGGCGACGAAGACGGTCTCGGGGTTGGCGTAGATGTCGGTGGGGGCGGCGATCTGCTCGACCAGGCCCTCGCTCATGACGGCGATGCGGTCGCTCATGGTGAGCGCTTCCTCCTGGTCGTGGGTCACGTAGACGAACGTGATGCCCACCTCCCGCTGGATGCGCTTCAGCTCGAGCTGCATGGCCTCGCGCAGCTTCAGGTCGAGGGCGCCGAGGGGCTCGTCGAGGAGCAGCGCGCTGGGGTAGTTGACCAGGGCGCGGGCCAGGGCGACCCGCTGCTGCTGGCCGCCGCTGAGCTGGCTGGGGCGACGGTCGGCGTACTCGGCCAGGCGCACCACCTCGAGCATCTCCTGCACCCGGCGCCGGGTCTCGGCCTTCTCGACCTTGGCGCTGCGGGGGCCGAAGGCCACGTTGTCGAAGATCGACATGTGCGGGAACAGCGCGTAGTGCTGGAACACCGTGTTGACGTTGCGGCGGTAGGGCGGCACCCGGGAGACGTCCTGGCCCTCCAGCCGGACCTCGCCGCTGGTGGGCTGCTCGAAGCCGGCGATCATGCGTAGCGACGTGGTCTTGCCGCAGCCGGACGGGCCGAGCAGGGAGAAGAACTCGCCCCGCTCGATGGCGATGTTGACACCGTCCACGGCCACGGCGTCGCCGAACCGCTTCACCACGTCGACCAACTCGATGACCGCGTCGCCCATCGCCCTCGCTCGCTCCCCTCGATCGTCCACCCGCCGGGAGGACGTCGAAACCTTAGTCGTCCCACCCGGCCGGCCTTTCCGCGTCCCCCGACGGTTCACACGCCGTTCACGCCCGCCCTACGGTGCGGCGCGTGAGCAACGCCGAGCGCAACAAGGCCACCATCGACGGGTTCTGGGACCTCCTCTACGCGAAGGACTGGGACGCCCTGGCCGCCCTCTTCGCCCCCGAGGCCGAGTACACCGACGTCCCCACCCCCGACGACGACGTCGCCAAGGGCCCCGACCAGATCATCGCCCGGCTCCGCCTGGGCCTCGACCCGGTGCCCGAGTTCGTCCACCACCCCGGCCACGTACTGGCCGACGACCGCATGGTGATGACCGAGCACGCCGAGGAGTGGCGCTTCCACACCGGGGAGGTGGCCAAGGTCCACTTCGTGTCGGTCCACGAGTTCGACGACGACGGCCGCATCGTCCGCTGGTGGGACTACCCCGACCTCAACACGCTGCTCGAGAACGCCCCCCAGTGGTGGATCGAACACATCATGGCGGGCTGGCAGCAGTAGCCCCCTCCCCCGGCCGTCCTCCGACCCCACCCCACCTCGACCTCGAAATTGCGTGAGTTGGTCCGCCTGAGGCGGACCAGGTCCAACAATTTCGGTGGGTCAGACGCCGAAGCGGTCCCGGTAGAAGGCGAGGGCCTGCTCGCGCTCGGCCCGGTCGATGCCCAGGGCGGCGAGGTCGTAGACGACGCCGCCGTGACGGCCCCGGGGATGCTCGTCCTGGTACGCCTGCAGGGCGGCGGCGACACCGTCGTCCCAGGGCTGGCCGGCCAGGTCGTAGATGCGGTGGACCATGGCCAGGTCGTCCGCCATGAAGTCGTCGAAGCGGACGTCGATGGTCCGCTCGTCGGGGAGCACCTCGCGGTCCCGCACACACGCCCGCAGCAGGGACTCGACCCGGTCGGCCCAGTAGGGCCCGATCACCAGAGGGTCGGGCCGGGCCAGGTTCATGCGGCCGCTGTAGGCGACCATGGTGGCCATCGAGGCCGTCACCGCCACCGGGTCGCGGTGGGTGACGACGAAGGTGGCGTCGGGGAACACCTCAGCCAGCACGGGGAACTGGGCCAGGTGCTGGGGGGACTTCAGCACCCAGCGGTCGCCACCCCGCTCGAAGGTGAGCACCCGCAGGACGTCCTTCAGGTACTCGTAGCTCGCCGTCTGGTCGGTGGCCTCCCACCAGTCCCGGTAGGACGGCAGCGGCACCACGCTCTCGAAGAGCATGGTCGAGAAATCGATGGCCAGGAGCTGGATCTCCTCGTGCACGTGGTCGGTGGTCATCTCGTGCATGCGCTTGAAGTGGGGCATCACGTCGTCGAGGAAGGCCAGGCCCACCTCGCAGCGTTCCCGGCGGGGGTCGGGCTCGACGCCCCGCTCGTCGTCGGGGGGCACCGGCTCGAGCGACTCCCAGTAGGGCAGGGAGCGCAGGGCGGGGTCGGCCGACATGAGGTTGTGGAGGTGAGTGGTGCCCGTCCGGGGGAGGCCGGCCACGATGATCGGCGCCGCCACCTCGAGGTCGCGGATCTCGGGATGGCGGGTGAGCTGCCGCTGGATCCGAACCCGGTTGCGGAGGAGCTGCACCAGCAGGGTGTGCTGGGAGATCAGGCCCATCCCGCTCAGCTCGACCTCCTCGGTGAAGGCCCGGCACAGCACGGCGAGGGGCTCGCGGTAGCGCTCGTCGCCGAAGTCGGCCTCGGCCCGGTCCACGCCCTCGGCCTCGGCGGCCCGGGACTCCAGCTCGTCGGGGTCGAGGCGCAGCTCGGCGGCCATGGGCTCGACCGAGGCCAGGATCTCGGCCACGTGCGGGGCGAACTGCGGGTCGGCGAGGTCGTCGAGGGTCACGTCCGGGGGCCGGGTCATGGGAGGATCATGGACCAGCCATGAGGTTCTCGCTGACGTACCCGCTCCTGCACCACCCGGCTCCCCCCGAGCTGTTCACCGGCGCCGCCGTGGCCGAGGTGGCCCGGGCCGCCGAGGCGGCCGGCTTCGACGCCATCGCCTTCACCGAGCACCCGATGCCGTCGCAGCGGTGGCTGGAGGCGGGCGGCCACGACGCCCTCGACCCGTTCGTCGCCCTCACGTGGGCGGCGGCGGCCACCGAGCGTCTGCGCCTGCTCACCAACATCACCGTGGTCCCCTACCGCAACCCGTTCCTCCTGGCGAAGACGGCGGCCACCCTCGACGCCCTCTCCGGGGGCCGGGTCGTGCTGGGCGCGGCCGCCGGCTACCTGAAGTCGGAGTTCCGGGCCCTGGGCGTGGACTTCGACGAGCGCAACGACCTCTTCGACGAGGCCCTCGAGGTGCTGGCCCGGTCCTGGTCGGGGGCGCCGGTGACGCATGAGGGCCGTCACTTCACCGCCACCGGCAACCAGCTCGTGCCCGTGCCCGTCCAGCAGCCGGTCCCGGTCTGGATCGGGGGCAACAGCCGGGGCGCCCGGCGGCGGGCCGCCCGGTGGGCCCAGGGCTGGATGCCCTTCGCCAACCCCCCGCAGGCCGCGAGCACCGTCCGCACCCCCTCGATCTGGTCGGCCGACGACCTGGCCCCCCTGGTGGCCGAGCTGGCCGACCTCACCGCGGTCGAGGGACGCGACCCCCTCGACGTCCACTTCGGCGTGGTCGGCGGGGGCACCCCCGGCGACCCCCGCTTCGACCCCGACCACCACCGGCGGGCGGTTGCGGGGTTGGCCGAGGTCGGGGTGACCTGGATCGGGTCGGGCACCGCCGGTGACGGGGTCGAGGCGGCCGTGGCCGGCATCGAGGCCTACGGCCGCGAGGTCATCGCCGCCGCCCGCACCTGATGACGGGACCCGCCCAAACGATCGTTTGGGCACGGGGCCGGGCGCGGGCCTAGACTGCTCGGCACTGGAACGGGGTCTACCGGGGGGACCGCATGTACGACCTGCTCATCCGCAACGGCACGATCGTCGATGGCACCGGGGCCCCGGCCCGCCAGGGGGACGTCGCCGTCAAGGACGGGAAGGTGGTCGCCGTCGGCGAGCACCTCGACGGTGAGGCGGCCGAGACCGTCGACGCCACCGGCAAGCTCGTCACCCCCGGCTTCGTCGACATCCACACCCACTACGACGGCCAGGCCACCTGGGACGAGGTGCTCGACCCCTCGGCCGGTCACGGCGTGACCACCGTCGTCGCCGGCAACTGCGGCGTCGGCTTCGCCCCGGTCCACCCCGGCCAGGAGGAGTGGCTCATCCAGCTCATGGAGGGCGTCGAGGACATCCCCGGCACCGCCCTGGCCGAGGGCATGAGCTGGGACTGGGAGAGCTTCCCCGAGTACCTCGACGTGCTCGACCGGCGGCACTACGCGATCGACATCGGCACCCAGGTCGCCCACGGCGCCGTCCGTGGCTACGTGATGGGCGAGCGGGGGGCCAGGAACGAGCCGGCCACCCCCGAGGACATCGAGGCCATGGCCGCCATCGTCAAGGAGGCCATCGAGGCCGGGGCCCTCGGCTTCTCCACCTCGCGCACCCTCGCCCACCGCGCCATCGACGGCGAGCCCGTGCCGGGCACCTTCGCCGCCGAGGACGAGCTGTTCGGCATCGGCCGCGTCCTCGGCGAGGTCGGCCGGGGCGTCTTCGAGCTGGCCCCCGCCGCCATCGACGGCCTCGACGCCAGCGACCCCTTCAAGGAGATCGAGTGGATGCGCCGGCTGGCCGCCGAGACCGGCCGGCCGGTGAGCTTCGCCCTCCTCCAGCTCGACCCCTCGCCCGAGCTGTGGCGGGAGCTGATGGACCTCTCGCTCGAGGCCATCGAGGCGGGCGCCCCCCTCTACCCGCAGGTCGCCTCCCGGCCCTTCGGGCTGCTCACCGGGCTGCAGACCAACCATGTGTTCCAGAAGCGGCCCACCTTCATGGCCCTGGCCGACCTGCCCCTCCCGGAGCTGGTCGAGGCCCTGCGGGACCCCGCCACCAAGGCGCAGATCCTGGCCGAGGAGGACGCCCCGCCGGACCCGACCGTGCTCTTCGACGGCGTCGGCGCCTTCCTCCTCGGCATGGCCGACAACCTCTACGTGATGGGCGACCCGCCCGACTACGAGCCGACGCGCGAGACCTCCATCGGCGGTATCGCCGAGGCGACGGGCCGGGACCGTCAGGAACTCATCTACGACGAGATGCTCCGCAACGACGGCCAGGGCTTCCTCATGCTCCCGCTGTTCAACTACAGCCACGGTGACCACGAGGCCATCCGGGAGCAGCTGCAGCACCCGGCCGCCGTGCTCGGTCTCGGCGACGGCGGGGCCCACTGCGGGATGATCTGTGACGCCTCCCTGCCCACCTACACCCTCACCCACTGGGCCCGGGACCGGTCCCGGGGCGAGAAGCTGCCCCTCGAGTGGCTGATCAGGAAGCAGACCAAGGACACCGCCGCCCTCTACGGCCTCACCGACCGGGGCACCCTCGAGGTGGGCCGGCGGGCCGACCTCAACGTCATCGACCACGAGGCCCTCACGCTCCACTCGCCCCGGCTGGTGCACGACCTGCCCGCCGGCGGCCGTCGCCTCATCCAGGAGGCCAGCGGCTACGAGCTGACCGCGGTCAACGGGGTGGTCACCCGCCGCAAGGGGGTCGACACCGGCGCCCGCCCCGGCCGCCTGGTGCGGGGGGCCTGAGCCGATGGCCGAGCGAGAGTTCGACCTGCTCGAGGGCGACTGGTACGTCAGCGACCCGTACCCCGACTACGCCTGGCTGCGGGAGCACGCGCCGGCGTACTGGGACGCCACCAACGAGCTGTGGGGTATCTCCCGCTACGACGACATCGTCGAGATCGAGAAGCGCAAGGACGTCTTCGTCAACTCCGACCGCGAGAAGGGCGGCTACCGGCCCAACATCCCGGCCGACCCTTCGATCATCGGCCTCGACGACCCCCTCCACGCCGAGCGCCGCAACCTCATCTCCCGCCGGTTCACCCCCCGCGCGGTCACCCGATGGGAGGACCACGTCCAGACCGCCGTCGACGAGTTGATCGACGGGGCCCTGGCCAAGGGCCGGATCGACCTGGTCGAGGACCTGGCGGCGCCCCTACCGGCCAAGATGATCGGGTTCCTGCTCGGCTTCCCCGACGAGGCCTGGCCTCAGCTCAAGGAGTGGTCGGCCACGACCATCGCCCTCGGCGGTGGCCCCCGCTACCACGACGAGGAGGGCATCGCCGCCGCCTTCGAGTTCGCCGGCGCCTGCTCCCACCTCTACGACGCCAAGAAGGCCGCCCCCGCCGACGACGTCATGTCCGTCTGGCTGGAGGCCGAGGCCCGGGGCCTGAAGCACCAGGACTTCGGCCTCGACCAGATCATCTCCGACTGCCTGCTGGTGCTCGACGGCGGGGCCGAGACGACCCGCACGGTGATCGCCCGCGCCGTCCTCACCCTGATCGAGCGCCCCGACCAGTGGCAGGCACTGAAGGACGGCGCCGACCTCGACGTGGCCGTCGAGGAGATGATCCGCTGGGTCAGCCCGGTGCTGAACATGTGCCGCGTGGCCCGCCAGGACCACGAGATCGGCGGCGAGGTGATCCGGGCCGGCCAGCAGGTGGTCCTCATGTACCCCTCGGCCAACCGGGACCCGGCCC